>JAITRK010000102.1 GCA_031288435.1 Holosporaceae bacterium | reverse complement strand
AAAAGCCGAGGAGATAGCCAAGACTAGCATAACAGACGCAATAGATTTACTAGAGCTCTTTGTTCAGCAGAACACCAAAGGAGCCAAGGCGCGGTATATCGGAATGATGCTTTATTACGTCGGTAACTACTATATGCAGGACGGCGACTACGAAGCTGCAAAGAAAAAATATACCGAAGGCTATGCCAAAAGTCCGAAAGGGAAAAAGGCGAAGGAAACTCTTGAGAAATTGGCCATATGCCATGAAAAGCTTGGCGAAAAGCGTGAGCAGGGAACTATCCTGAAAAAGATAAAGCAGCTCTAGAGCATAGGCACAGTATTTTCTGTATTCTTGGTGACGTCTATGGAAGAAGATGCGTCATTTGGCTTTCAAATGGATTTTCTGCTGGATAAGGCAGAGGAAATTTATGGAGTTAGTGGGCGTGAGATCTGCCTGGCCGTTTCCGGAGGAGCGGATAGCATGTCTTTGCTTGTGCTTTCTTCCAGCTGGGCGAAGAAGCGAGGTTTCGAGGTCTCATGCGTTACGGTAGATCATCAGTTGCGCCCAGAGTCGGCAAAAGAGGCGGTATTTGTAAAAGATTTCTGCCGCGCTTACGGAGTACGTCACCACACATTAAAATGGGAGAGACCATCCGAACCAATCGCCTATGGAAAACTCGAAATGTTGGCCCGTGAAGCGCGCTACGGATTAATGGAGAATTTTTGCCACGCCAACGGCATTAGTTTGCTACTCACTGCTCACCAGTGGAACGATCAGCTGGAGACTGTTGAAATGCGAAAACGTTTCGGCAGCCGCGAAAACGGGCTGGCCGGCATGAGCAGAGTCAGGTCAATGACAGGAGCAGGCAACGTAAAATTGCTGCGTCCGCTCTTGTATTTCTCAAAAAAACGTCTGGAAGATTTTTTAATTGCCAGAAACATCGCCTGGGTAAACGATCCAATGAACGAGGATATTTCATTCAGGCGCGTGGCCTGTCGAAAACAAATTGGCGACTACGATCAGCAGAAAATCGCTGAATATACGGAAGAAATATTGCGTTATGGAGAAATTAGAAGCAATCTGGAATTCATGGCTGTTAATTTCATAAAACGTTTCTGTCAATTTCACGAAGATGGACACGCTGACGTGAATCTAGCGTTGCTTTTGGCGGAGTCTCCGGATACGCAGCGTGAAATAATAAGAAGGATTATCTGGAGTGTGGGAAGAAAAAAATACAGCACGTTTATCAGCGAAGAGCGTCGAAAAAAAATTATAAATCGGGAAATTAACACGATCGGCAGGTGTCTATTAAGAATAAAGCGCGGTTTACTGTCGGTGTTTCGCGAAATCAGATTGCCTTATGGCGACACAAATAATAGAATTGAGCGTGAAAATATTAATCTGTATGATGTATTTCTATAAAATTGGAGTATGTTTGTGAGCAAGAATCATAAAAATGCTGTCCTTTGGGTTGCCATAGCGTGTTTTTTCTATATTTTGTTTCAATCGATTAGCAGTAGTAAGGAAAACGTAGTTACCTTCTCCTATTCAGATTTCATTTCCCATGTGGATAGCGGAAAGGTCAGTAATGTAATTATTCGTGGCGCAAGTATAGACGGCCTGACAACGGAGGGAAAAATTTTCACCACGTATGCGCCGAAGGATCCAACCCTAATTTCTAGATTACTGGAAAAAAATGTTCGCATAACGGCCGCTTCCAGCGAAGAAAACGCCACGCTGTTGCATTTTATTTTCAGCGGACTTTTCCCGCTGCTGCTACTAGCTAGCATATGGTACTTCTTTATGCGGCAGATTCAATCCGGCGGTAATCGAGCACTTGGATTCGGAAAATCAAAGGCAAAACTGCTGAACGAAAAATCCGCAAAGGTTACGTTCAACGACGTCGCTGGCATAGACGAAGCAAAATACGAGCTTGAAGAAATAGTCGATTTCCTTAAAGATCCGAATAAATTCAAACGATTGGGCGGAAAAATTCCGCGCGGAGTCCTGCTGATTGGCCCTCCTGGAACTGGAAAAACGTTGCTGGCGCGCGCCATTGCCGGCGAAGCCAACGTCCCGTTTTTCAGCATATCCGGCTCCGAATTCGTGGAAATGTTCGTTGGCGTAGGAGCCAGCCGTGTTCGAGATATGTTTGACCAGGGTAAGAAAAACGCTCCATGCATAATTTTTATAGATGAAATAGACGCCGTCGGTCGTCACCGTGGGTTCGGGCTTGGCGGCGGTAACGACGAACGCGAGCAAACTCTTAACCAGCTTCTGGTGGAAATGGATGGATTCGAGGAGAACAGCGGCGTAATAATTATTTCCGCAACAAACAGGCCTGACGTTTTGGATCCGGCGTTGCTGCGCCCTGGTAGATTCGATCGTCAGGTGGTGGTACCTGCTCCGGATCTAAACGGCCGCGAGAAAATTCTGCGCGTTCATCTTAAGAAACTTCCGATGGCCTCCGATGTTGATCCACTCGTTCTGGCTCGCGGAACGCCTGGATTTTCTGGCGCAGATTTGGCGAACTTCGTAAACGAAGCAGCATTGCTGGCAGCTAGAAGAGAAAAGCGTCTGGTCGGTATGGAAGAACTGGAGGACGCAAAAGACAAGGTTATGATGGGCGCCGAACGTCGTTCCATGGTCATGACCGACGACGAAAAAAAACTCACAGCCTATCATGAGGCTGGACATGCTATTGTGGCTCTTAATATTCCGGAGTCCGATCCGATTCATAAGGCAACGATTATTCCAAGAGGTCGATCCCTTGGCATGGTTATGCGCCTGCCCATAAACGATAGAATATCCATTTCCCGCGGAAAACTGGAGGCGGATTTATCGGTGGCGACCGGCGGAAGAATCGCCGAAGAACTAATTTTCGGTCGCGAAAAAGTAACAACCGGAGCTTCCTCTGACATTGAGCAGGTTACAAGAATTGCGAGACTCATGGTTGTAGAATGGGGCATGAGCGACAGGCTTGGATTCCTATCCTATGCTGACGGCAGCGCAAA
>JAITRK010000079.1 GCA_031288435.1 Holosporaceae bacterium | reverse complement strand
CGATCTCTGGTCCCAACTCCAACATATCTCCTAGAACGGCGATTTTCCTCCGATATTTGCGTTTGGACAGCGACACAATGGCTGATTTCATTGAAGTCGGCGAAGCGTTGTAGGAATCGTCTATTATAACTATATCGCAGTTCTTCAGCAGGATCGTTTCTCCGCGTCCCGGAAGTGCCATAAATGATGGTAGCAATGCGGCCATTTCAGCCAGAGGAACTTCAGAAATTAAATGAACAGCCAGCAGAGCCGCTATACTGTTATATACCGCAGAAATATTCCCGCAATGTAATTCATAGTCGATCGGCGTATCGAGGACTTTTGCTTTCACATAGATTCTGTCGTCATCGCAATCATAGGAGAGCAGCCTGGCGTCTGCACCATCAGAAGACCCAAATGAATAAATATTTTTAACATTGCATTTTCGAGCCCTGTCCTCGAGAAAGTCCGTATATGGAGAGTCTTTTGGTATTATAGCAATTTCAGGAGGTCTTGCTCCCTCGAAAATCTCTGATTTTGCTTTGGCTATATCGAAAACAGAATCAAAAAATTCCAAGTGCGTTTCGCAGATGGCGGTGATAACTGCAACGTTCGGCGGCGCTATGTCCACCAGCTTTTTAATTTCTCCGGCTTTGCTCATCCCCATTTCGAGAATCGCAAATTCTGTATGCCGAGACATTTTGGCTACGCAGAGCGGCATGCCTATCTGGCTATTCATATTTTTAGTTGAAGTAAATACTTCCAGATTCGAGCAAGAAAGCAGATGACTAATCATAGACCTGGTGGTTGTTTTACCAACGCTGCCGGTCACGGACACGTATTTAGCAGCAATACGAGATACATTGTAGCGAGCTAAATCCTGCAATTTTTTTAGAGACGACTCCACCAGAATTTGTCGATCCTCGGCGATCCAAGGCAGTGATTTTTCTACTACCGCCAGCGCAGCTCCCTTTCCCAGGGCTTCTTTTACGAAGTCATGACCGTCTACTCTTTCGCCTTTCATGGCGAAGAATATATCCCCATCCATGGCTTTTCGAGAATCAATGCATAGGCCAGAAGCTCCGTGCTTGATGTCGCCACAAAACACCTCAGCCAATTCCGTTTTTGAAAATATTTCCTTCATTTAGAGGCCTTATAATAATCCAAAATAACGTCCCGATCACTAAAATATACAAGTTCTTCGTTGGCGAATTTCTGATAGCTTTCGTGTCCCTTGCCGGCTACCAATACGCAATCTCCATTCGATGCAAATTCCAAAGCTGCCTCTATGGCGTTTCGCCGCCCCGTTGGCACCTCTATGAACTTTCGACCATTAAACCCTTCCACGATCATTTTGCGAATCGACTCGGGATCTTCATCACGTGGATTGTCGTCGGTGATAAAGACAAAATCCGAAAACTGTTCCGCGACTTCTCCCATTGCTTTGCGCTTTTGCGGATCACGATTGCCGCCGCAACCGAAAACAGTCACCACACGATTCTTGGCATAGCTTCGAACTGACATGATGGAATTTTTTAGAGCATCCGGCGTGTGGGCGTAATCCAGAAAAACCTTAACCGATTTAACATTAGTCACCAATTCCAGTCTTCCAGCAATATTCCTTAGCTCTTTCAGTGCGGCAAGTATTCCATCCAGAGGAATACCTGTACAGAGGCAGGAAGCAATGGCACACAGAGAATTATAGCATTGGAACGTGCCATACAGCGGTAAATTAAGAATATGCCTTTCATCAAGGAAGGAAAACTCCAGCTGCTGACCGTTTTCCAGCGGAACAACGGAAATAATTTTCAGATCCTGCGAGCTGCGCCCATAGCTCATGCATCTAATACCTCTGGCAGCGGCGATGAGCTCTATTTTTTTGGAAAAAACATCGTCGGAGTTTACTACGAATACCGCCTCTTTATCCGCCATTTCCGAAAATAGTCGTTCCTTGGCTTTCCAATAATTTTCCATTGTTTTGTGATAATCCATATGATCCGTGGTCATATTTGTGAAAGCGCAGACCGAAAAATTTATGTTGTCCAAACGATGCTGGTTTATGCCGTGGCTAGAGGCTTCCAGAGCTACGTTATCTATGCAATTGGAACTCATGTCACTTAATATTTTGTGCATTTTTATGGGGCCCGGGGAAGTTAAATTCGCCGATAATTTTTCTGTACCGTTATCAGTTATAACCCCGATGGTGCCAACGGACGCAGACTTTTTGCCATTTTTTGCCCAAATCTGCCGGATAATATCTACTGTGGATGTTTTCCCGTTGGTGCCGGTTACAGCAACAATTGAACGCAGCTGGTGAGAGAAAAATTTGGAAGCAATGTGGGATAATTCTTTCCGTGGATTATCAACATATATAAATATTGCGCCAGAGTCTTTTATCTCCACGCTATTTTTTTTATCTGCGCTATCGAGAACAATGTAGCGCGCTCCGTTCGCCAGAGCGTCGTCGATATATTTTTCGCCGTTTTCCATTGATCCGTTTATGGCCACAAACAGAGAATTATTAGTAACCTTTCTGGAATCGTCGTAGATATACGATACTTCCTGCTCCTCTACATCGTTCGGAAGTTTGAAACTAACTATTTCCGATAATTTTTTCACGACAGACGTCCCCAAAACACCAGCATGCGCCATCCATCGACAGATTCTATATGAGATTTCCTGGAATTCAACCCAAATGTATCTTCACGATAGAAGTAAAAGTAGCGTTTGCGCTCAAAAGTCAACTTCTATTAAAAGTTAATTTTTTTCTTCGATTATTCTGCCGTTTCTGATATAGTGAATTATATGGGGGCGTACCTTGGATAATAATAGATATATAAAATGGAGCAACGAAGCGCTTGATTTCTTTGAGTCATCAGAAGACAATAGCCTGGAGCCAATATTTATTGTATCTCATGCTAATCAAAGTCAGACATTCGAAGGATTTGAAGAATTTGTTAACTCCATAAACTGCGAAAACATAAAGAAAAAGATAAAAAAGCTTCGTATTCTTGATGCAGCTTTTCTCTATAGACATTGCATCCCAGAGTTTATACGACTTTCCGATATTAGCATTCCCTCCATATGGTTATTAAATAACAGAGACGCCATTAAACGCATCGAATGCGACATCGTAATTGACTATTGGCCTGAGCAAATAGATAACGACACTTTTAGGCATTGTTATAAACAGATAACAACTGATTTCGCCGGCGACGAAAACGGCGATGGAATTGTGCCGGCATTTAGGCACGCTATTGAAGGA
>JAITRK010000071.1 GCA_031288435.1 Holosporaceae bacterium | reverse complement strand
ATCATTTGTGCGGGCGACGCCCTCGGAAATTTTCATACAACTCCCCCATTGTAAACATTTGTTTTGACTTGATAAATCACGTAATGGTCACGACCAACCATGAGTCCGATCATAGCATTAGCTGTTCGATTTTTCTAGAAAAAACTTTACCCTGATCGATTTATGCGACCTATTACTCGTTTTTTAGGCCATATTTCTGGAAATACATGCTCTTGGCTGTGGAATACAAATCCAGCGATTCCTTCATCATAGAATCCAATACTTCAAAGTTATCTGCTCTTTCCGTAATCATAAGCATTGCGGTTTTTGCAAACATATACGGAAAGCCGATGACATATCCCAGGGGATCCATGAACCAGGACACTGGTTCCGCCAGTGCGTCTCGCGTGGACGATGGTCCAAATACCGGTAGAACCAAATAGTCTCCGGTTGGTATTTCAATGTTTCGTAATGTTTCTTTATAGGAAGTTTCACGTCTTTTTAGCCCCACTTCATTTCCCATATCGAATAGGCCGCCAAATCCCAAAGTAGAGTTTATGACAAATCTAAACATTGAATTTGACGCCTGTTCACCATTAAAGGATATAAGATAGTTCACACAGTAGAACGGCTCCGATAAATTCCTGAGGAAATTCACAAGCACGCTCTGCAATTCATCTGCAAGACACTCTTTGTAGACGGCAGCACTTGGACGAAGTATAGCTTTATCCAAAGCGATGTTAAATTCCTGCATATCCCTATTAAAATCCTCTGCAGGATCTGTATCATCAGGATCTGATGCGCAGGAAGCTAGTAGCAATACAAGCGGAAATATTAATACTCTAATCATATAAGAACCTGTGGTAATATAATTTTCCTTCTATGACACATACTACATCCAATTATGAATTTGTAACATATCATGGTTTAATTATTCGTTAAAACTAAAAAAAAAATTAATCTTCGTAAAATTAGCTTTTTATTAAATATTTTTAGACATAATGCATATTATTTTTATTATCGTTGAGGTGAAAAATGTACGGATGTTGTAACAGAATGTATGATACGCATGATGCTTGGTCATATTTATTGGCTCCATCACGCAAATTAGCTAGTTCGTTTAGATCTGCCTTTAATGCGAATCCCGCTGGAATGGACTACGGTGTTTCCAGGCTATGCGAGGGGCTCGCAGACATGTATGAACGCTCCACAAGAGACGTTAAAAAGCCGGAGTTTAACATCGATTACGTCGATGTAAATGGCGAAAAAGTCAAGGTATTTCAAACTACTGTCCTCAAAAAACCGTTTGGCGATCTGGTCCGCTTTAGTAAAGAAAACCAGGGAAACGAGCCAAAAGTGCTGATAATTGCTCCTATATCAGGGCATTTTGCAACGTTACAGAGAGATACGGTCAGAAGAATGGTTCCGCGACACGAAGTATATATCACCGACTGGAAAAGCGTCAGGGATGTTCCGCTAGCAGCCGGCAGCTTTGATTTGGACGCCTATCTGTCTTATTTGGTTGATTTTATCCATTGCATCGGTCCCAGTTCGCATGTGATGGCTATTTGCCAGCCGGCGGTGCAGCTCATGGCGCTGGCAGCGGTGCTGGACGAAGCCAATGATCCATGCATGCCGGCAACCATAATCCCGATGGGAGGCCCAATCGATCCCAGAGCCAAGAAAACGCAGGTAAACGAACTGGCTGAATCCCATCCACTGAATTGGTTCGAAAAAAATTTCATAACAGTGGTGCCGCATGGACACATTGGAGCTGGTCGCAGAGTATATCCTGGGTTTGTGCAGCTAACGGCGTTCATAAACATGAATCCGGATGCTCACTACAAGGCTCATGTCCAATATCTGGAGGATAAAATCTTGAATAATAAGGGGGGTATGGATAGACATTCCACATTCTACGACGAATATTTGTCTGTTTTGGATATGGACGACGTTTATTATCTTCAAACCATTGAGAAAATATTCCAGACCTACGAACTGCCGCGCGGAGTAATGAAATACAAAGGTAACACCATAGATTTATCCGCCATACGCAACTGTGCCTTGCTTACGATAGAGGGAGAAAAAGACGACATCTCTGCTCCGGGACAGACATTTGCAGCTCATGGACTATGCCCAAATATTCCGACCGATATGCGTGCCCATCATTTGCAGCCTGGAGTTGGTCACTACGGCGTGTTTTCTGGCAGCAAGTGGCGCTCGCAGATAGCAGGGAAGGTAGAGGAATTTATAGCAAAATTTGATCATAACGTTGGCACATATAAGAGAGCGGCAAAATCTCCGATGGGACATAAATTTGGGAAATAAATTATAACCTTTGATTAGGAGTTAAGATTTTACGTATCGACCGCGTCCTTCGGGACAATAGAGCGATTTTGCATCTACGATTATTTTTTTGTTCTGGATGACTGCGTCTGCCTCATAGATCAGCGGCTGGTTGTTATTTCCGTGCCCGAATTCGTTGGTAACAAAAACCGGAATATCAACCAGATCCGCAAATTTCTTCATATAGGATGTGAGCGCTTCCTGCGATCCACCATTGCAAAATCTACCAAATACTATGGCGCTCGCTCCACGCAGTCTTCCGCTCTCCTTCAGATGATACATTGATCTATACATCCACCAGGGCAGTAGATTTATATCTTCCACAAATATTATTTTATTTTTGGCGTGGATTTCCCAACAGGTTCCGATGCTGGACTCAATGGACGTCAGATTGCCGCCAGTCAATTTTCCTTTTATGATTTTTTTATTGACTGCGGCTTTATTTAGCGCATATAACGGCGCGATCTCATAGGATTGCAGCTTCCCATCAAGTAGATCCAGCAGAGTATCGAACCTTCTGTTTGCAAAGTTTTGCCGGCACAGAAACATTAGTACGGATCCATGGATAGCCTTCCACCCCCATTTTTGCGTCACAAAAAGGTGTAGAGAAGTTGTATCGCTGAACCCTACCAGTATCTTTTTTTTCTTTGGAACAGGTATTTTATTTAGTTCATCGATTATGATGCCGCTGCCAAATCCTCCGCGAACGGTCCAGATGATTTCGTGATCAGAATCTACGGCTTCCAGGAATGCCTTTAGACGATTTTCGTCCGTATCGGCGCATTGATAATAGTTTTTATTTTCCAGCGCCAATGGATGAATGTTTATGCCGTATTTGCGCACCAGAGAGAGCATTTCTTCCTTCAGATATGTGTACATACCGCTTCCAGGAGATACTCCGATGAGATTCAATCTACCAATTCGGGCGCAGATTTCGGCATTTCTGTTAGTTTTTAGGATATTGCTCGGCTCCCGTTGTGTTTTTGGAGGCGACTCGGCTGTGCTATCGACAATAGGTAGACGACTTTTCTCTCCCCCTATTTCTGCGCATCCTATGCACGACAAAAACAATAAAATCCACCTGAACGAACCCATTATGCACCGCATAAGATTAACCTTCGAGTTTCAAAAACTCTGCATTCGATAATAACAGACAATTGCGGTGGTTTAAAGCCGCCAAAATTTGCATTTTAATGGATACAGTGATACAATATTTTCGCTGTTCTATGGATAGCTATGATGATAAACATCGTGACCAATAGATGATGTGGACCCGGGGGCAGAGCCCGGCACCTCCACC
>JAITRK010000065.1 GCA_031288435.1 Holosporaceae bacterium | reverse complement strand
CTCTGAATCATAGCTCAACTTCATCCAGAGCTTACCACAGATATCATCCAGTACTTTATTGATCGAGTCTGTCGTCGGCGTAGCATAAGACAGGACGGCGAGAGCCCATTTCCATATGTACTCTTTGCTTGTGGATGACTCCACTAAACGCTTCACTCGTTCACAAATTTCTAGCATATACTTTTCGCATTTCGACTTGTATTCATCTACATTATAGGTCTTCGCTATTTCATTTACCTGTGCAATTTTTGAGAAAAAATCAATGCAGTTAATATCGTTATACAGATAGAATAGGTTATAGTTAAAATTCTCTAATAATACACAAAGAGCTTTCAGAGCGCTTTCCATGCGCTCATTTGCATTTTTCAGGCGGGCCTCATTTCCCCCAGAAGTGGAGGAATCGGTTTTAAGCGCTTCATTCGCTTTATTCACTTCAGCATGTAATTTAGTTACATCACTGGCGATGATATCCAGCACTTGCACCGCCAACGGCATACCCAACCAACCCATAGTCATCATCCAACGAGCTATGTATTCAGGTCTTGCGCCAGTATATCTAACCGCTGCACAACAATTAGACAAATTCACGTTCTTGTCGATGATAGTGTCAACGATTTTTAAAAAATCCTCATCACCAAGAAAACAACCCCAGGCATAGGCAGGAAAGAGCCATCTATACTCTTCCGAATCAGGGTTTATTGCCATAACGGCTTCCTTTGGATTGACCAAATACTCTTCGATGAATAATCCACTACTGGCTGCGTTCTTTACCTTTTTTTCCCAATTTTTCCCTTTAATAGTGGCCATACAGGCATGTTTTATGGTTGTAATGAAGGTTAATGTATCTTTGTCATCGTCGCCTTTGGAGATGGTCACATCACCATAAACGAATCCATCTACTATTTTCACACCTGTTACTGTGACAGTTAGTGGCACGTCACTCCGCAGCCCATCCAACAGCGTCTGAATAAGCTTCCGAAGATCTTCACCATCATTCACTTTCCTCTTTTGGCTCAAAATAGCCTTGATCATTTCCAGTGCATCCGCAGCCTTTTTATCATCTTTAGTTTCAGGATTAAAATCCTTCAGCAGATAACAGATACACGTGAGAACATTGGTCCAATCAGTCTTCATGTCATATCCGTTGCATTCGTTGTTGCCGTATCTTATTCCGGCAGTTTGATGAAGACCGCTGACCAACTCACTCCAGGCATCCCTGGTTTCCTGCTTGTCGCTAGTCACCATCTCCACGAGGCTTCCATTGCACGTCTTACTAACGAACTCATAAAATTTTTTCCTAGGACTACCATCAGGCGCTTCACCTCCAAGCAGTCTCTTTATATGAGCCATAGTGCCTTCAGCATCGCTCTTCCCAGGATATAACAGTAGCGCAACAAATTGCCTAATCATGGTTTCGCAGCAATCTGGATACGACCGCTCATTATAGTTGGCCCAGCTATTGCTGATCGGCGTTCCCAGAGGAAACGGGTGCCATACAGATCTATTAGCAATCTCCTCCAGAATCTTCGTCACCTGATTCGAGATCGGTGTAGGACCAGCAGTGGTAGGATTCACATTCGAATCCTGCAGCAGTGGAAGATCTTTGTCTTCCAGAGCCTGCACCGCGTAGTACTTCAAGACTGCAGCAACCATGTCATCCGGATACACACATACATATGTCTTTTTTTTATCTGTTGTAGGATTTGGTCTGTAAGCAACCGCCTCTTCACAGAGTATTGCATCTTTTACAGCTGCCCATATATTCTCCACTATCTTCCCAAGCGCGTTTTCTGCTTCCTTCGGCGGCGATTTGTCTTTAGCACATCCAGCCCTCTCCTTCAGAGCTTCTAATGCAGGATCATCTGATAACGTCTCCTTCTCAGTGGCAGTAGCATTAGCAGCATTCAGCAATGTCGTTCGAAACTTGTTGGCCTGTTTCAAAAGCTCTGCGACGAATGCTGCATGGATTTCGGCATTATTTATGGCCGCCATGAGGCTTCCGGTTCCTTTGTAGCTTAGTGCGCAGGTCCTATCCGATGGGAACAACTCCTTGACCAGCTGAGCAAGTGGATCGCAGAAGCTATCAGACACGCTACCACTTAGCTCATAGGGATTATAGTAATTTCCAAGAGAACAAAACCGTATTGCCATCAACAACCTTGAGTCCTGCGCCAACAAAAATCCCTGGGTCAAATCATTCCAGGATCTGTGCAAAACTTTATTTTCTTTAGCATATTTGAGATACGTGCCCTCGCTTATTCTGCCGTCGGCGGAATACATAAAAAATATCGCCGCCAATAGCGCTGTGATGTATTTCTTCATTTTGAGCTCCCCTCTAAATTGCCAAGCACCTCGTTATTCAGCGCTTTTGAGGCGTCTTATCGCCATTTTGAAAAGAGATTTCCTCCGGGGCGAACCTTCTGGAAATTGCGCGACACCCTCTAGGCAAACTAATGCTAACAGGGAAAAGTTAATTTTTTATTACCGCAGGCTTTTTTGCTTTTGGGGGATTTTTTTCTGATAATCTAACCTTGAAGAAAAATCTCTTCGACTAATGCTGGAACAATTCCTCCGAAGGCAGGCCAAACTGATCCAATTCTGTGATTAATTCTATAGCATCAAAGCATTTTTGGGCCAACTGCATGCGTTTTTCTCGGAACAACAACTCGTCTAATTTGGCTTTTAGCGCGTGGAGATGTATGACGTCCCCTCTGGCGTAGACCAACTGCTCCCTGGAAAGATTGCTGCTTCCCCAGTCCGATGATTGCTCGTGCTTGGATATTTCCACATTAAGAACTTCCTTGCACAGGCTTTTTAGGCCGTGTTTGTCCGAATACGTTCGCGCCAATTTCGAAGCTATTTTCGTGCAATACACAGGAGACACCATTATGCCAAGACTATGATTTAAAATTCCCACATCAAATCTGGCAAAATGAAAAATTTTAAGGACGTTTTTATCAGCCATAAGATTACGAAGATTTTCGGCCCTATGGTAGCTTTCAGGTTCCATTTGTACCATGTGAACTTCTCCCTCAGAAGAACATAGCTGCACCAGGCATAGGCGATCCCGCCTTAGTACCAATCCCATGGTTTCGGTGTCCACTGCCACGCTACCGGAGAATTTTACATCGGCTGGCAGGTCATTTTTGTGCAAATTCATGCGATTGCCTCATTTATTAATTTGGTGCCCAAAAGAAGACTCGAACTTCCACCCACTTGCGTGGACTAGGACCTGAACCTAGCGCGTCTACCAATTCCGCCATCTGGGCGCATGCAAGGCGACTATTTCGCCCGTTCGACATAGCTAACGTCTGCTGTATTAACCACTATTCTGGTTCCGGCGTCAATATGTGGAGGAACCATAACTCGAACGCCGTTCTCCAACAGCGCAGGCTTGTAGGAAGACGCAGCAGTCTGCGCCTTTACGACGGCTTCTGTTTCAACGACTTCCATAACCACCGTATCCGGTAGCAAAACCGCAACTATCTCCCCATCGTGCATCGCAATTTTTACCGTCATATTATCCTGTAGAAAACAGGCTGCCTCGCCTATTATTCCTCTATCCACGTTAAATTGCTCAAATGTCGACATATTCATAAATGTAAAAGAATCCCCGTCGCTAAACAGTAGCTGACATTCTTCCTCGTCTAGCCGCACTCGCTCCAGGGTTTCGTCTGATCGGAACCTTTCGTTTAATTTTGTGCCGGCCTTCAGCTCCTTCAGCTCAACCTGCACAAAAGCTCCGCCTTTCCCTGGTTTGACGTGCTGAGTTTTACAGGTTTTCCACAATTTACCGCTAAACTCAATTAGCATACCGATTCTTAGCTCGTTGGCGCCTATTTTCATATGATATATTTCGCTCCAAAACAAGCCTAACTATAGTTAATAAGCGATCTGTTTACAAGACTCGAATTATATTATACACCGACGGCATACTAACTAGTGGATTGCGATTTTTTCATTTTACGCCTAAAATCAATTGACATTCCAGGAATATCATTTAACATCTCCTGGTCTGTCCGTTAATGTGAATGGAGATATAGGTAATGAGCAAACGTATTGCGGCGAAGCATAAAATAGATAGAAGGTTGGGAGTAAATCTCTGGGGACAGAATAAAAGTCCTGTAAATGAACGGAGCTACGCTCCTGGTCAACACGGCGCCAATAAAAAGAAGCCGACGGATTACGGCGTGCAGCTATTGGCGAAGCAGAAATTGAGGGGATACTACGGGAATCTCACCGAAAGACAGTTCCGGAGAGTTTTCGCAAAAGCGTCCCAGATGCGCGGCGATACCAGTAGAAATATTATAGGAATATTGGAGAGCCGTCTGGACGCCGTGGTATATCGCATGAAATTTGCCTCCACGGTATTTGCGGCAAGGCAGATCATAAGCCATGGCCACGTAATGGTGAACGGAAAGACAGTTAACATCGCTTCGTTTAATGTCAGTGAAGGCGATATTCTTGAAGTGCGTGAAAAGTCCAAGAATAACATTGCCATTCTAGCTGCGGTTCAGTCGGCTGATCGGGAAGTTCCTTCCTATGTCGAAGTGGATCATAAAATCTTGAAGGGAACCTACCTGCGTATCCCTCGGTTAGAAGATGTTCCGTATCCAGTCGTTATGGAGCCAAATATAGTTATCGAGTTTTATTCTCGGTGATTCCTTGTATGGGCTCTGTGTTCGGCGATTACATTGGCCGAAATAGCTCAGTTGGTAGAGCACCCGATTCGTAATCGGTAGGTCGGGAGGTCGACTCTCCCTTTCGGCACCGGCAAGGTATGGCGTTGGAAAAATAATTTAAAAAAATAATTTGGAGAAAACAAATTATGGTAAAATATTTTAGAACGTTGGCGGCGATTGTTCTACTGTTAACTGGCTGCGGAAAAGACGAGAAAAAAGCCGATGGCGCAGCAGATTGCATACAATTTGCCGTCTGCGGCGACTGTCCGCCGTTCGAGTACTATGAGAACGGAAATATCACTGGACTTGATATCGAACTAGCTCAGGCTTTAGCCAAAAAGCTTGGGAAAACGGCAGTATTCAATGACATGCAATTTGGAGCCATTTTGGTTTCTGTGCAGGATGGAATCGTTGACGCGGCTATCAGCGCAATCGAAGTAACAGAGGAGAGGAAAAAGCGCTGTGATTTTTCCGACGAGTATTACAAATCGAGCTGCACTCTCGTGTACAAAAAAGGATCAACCAGAACCAGGTTGGAACAAATATCGGGAAGCAAAGTGGCCTACCAGTGCGGCGCATCGGGTCATCTGAAGCTTCTGAAAGAAAAAGCTCCTGCCGCAGAACGGGTGGCGGTAGACAGCGTAAATGTTGCCATTGAATCGCTAAAGGCCGGACACGTGGAATATGTCCTCATCGATAGCATTCCGGCGCGAATGTTCTGTGAAAAGA
This sequence comes from Holosporaceae bacterium, assembly GCA_031288435.1. The sequence goes on along the minus strand of JAITRK010000065.1, from coordinate 3,100 downwards.
ATGGCGATTTGGAGTATTCGGTGGTGGCCGAGAACGACGGATATGTTATTATGCTCAAAAAAGGTTCCGCTCTTAGGGATAAAATTAATGCCGCTCTGGCGGAACTAAAGGCCGAAGGAGAATTGGAGAGGCTGAGGGCTAAATACCAGTAGCAGAAAGAAGGAGAATGCTGTTGAAACGATATAAATCAAATGGAACAACTAATATCTAATTGTTGCTACATAGGACATGGGCTGGTTTTTACAATACAGCTAACAACCGGAGGCATAATCATCGGGCTGATGCTTGGGATATTGTTGACCATACTGCGTCAATGCCGGATCGCTATGCCATTGGTAAAGAGCTGGGTTTCGGTCATCAGAGGAACGCCGCTCATATTGCAGCTGAGCATCATCTATTTCAGTGTCCCCGGGTTGATCGGAGTAAAACTCGACATACTATCAGCTGGCATTATAGCTCTTGGGCTTAATAGCTCCGCCTATGCCGCAGAAATCCTGAGATCCGGCGTCGAAAGTCTCCCGCGGGGACAATTCGAGGCGGCGAAGGTGCTCGGAATCCCAAATTTTTACATGTGGAAGGATATTATTCTGCCCCAGGTCGTACTGAATATTTTACCATCGTTGGTGAACGAAGTTATTGCACTGCTGAAGGAAACAACATTGATTTCCATTATTGGCGGCATGGATATTACGCGGAGGTCGCAAATTATTGCCGCCGAGCAATTTGAATACTTCACACCGCTATGCATTGCCGGAATCTATTACTATTGTTTGGTTCTGTTTGTTGAATTCATTGGCCGAAAAATTGAACGATCAACCGGATATACAAAAAACCGCTAAAAAAACTTCTATGAACAGAAGAAATGCTATTATCATCGTATCAAATATCAAGCCGCTTTACTATAACTAAAACACCGTCGATTTGACGCTGTGATTTTTTGTGATATAGTGCCGCGGTAATATCTACAATGGAGAGTAATATGAGGATATTTACGAAGATAGTTGCGCTAATGTCCGTAGTCGGATGTTTCGGATTAGCTTTCTGCGATGTGGAGACAACTACGCCAGAGCAGACAACGGATGTTGATGCTGTAACAACAACACAGCAAACGCCAGAAACTACGCCTGACTTTGCCGTTGAGCCTGCATCGACAGAAGATCAGCAATAATCGGTTCGTTTCGACAACCATGGCTTTTTGGTCTGTGTTTGTCGATTAGCGGTTAGGTTTTGATATTATAGGAACCTTCATCTGAGAGGATGGAGGTTTTTATATCTGTGGAGCTTTGGCTTGAGGGTAGTGATCTGTTCAGGTGGCACAGGTGGCCATATGTTTCCGGCCTGTGCGTTGCTAGATGCCCTGAAAAACAGGCATGACGTGTTCATGGTGACCGATGCTCGTGGAGCAGTCTTTTGCAACGCTCTGCCGCGTAGTATGTTCATGGTCATTGAAACCGTCAGACGATCCGGTGGACTCTCTGATCTTGGCAAGAGTGTCCGCGCATTTTTTTCGCTTCTTCGATTGTGGTATAGAAATCCGGCGGATGTTGTTGTTGGATTTGGCGGGTTGTTTACAGTGATTCCGCTGCTAGCCGCCGCCGTACTTGGATCTAAAGTGGTTCTGTATGAGCAAAATTCCGTCGTTGGAAAAGCTAATAGGCTGTTAGCGCCGCTGGCGCGCTTGAAATTATCTTTTTTTGATATTGGTGGAGGCTGGCGCCGTGTACTGTCTCCGGTGCGAGAAGATTTTCTGCGCCTGGGGAGGACCGTGCCGTATTGCTGCTGCGATCCTGACAGCGCCATAAAAATTGTGGTGATTGGCGGTAGCCAGGGAGCAAGGTCGTTTTCGCAGATTATTCCGGACGCCATGGGGCGATTGGACGAAGCCAAACGACAGAAAATCGAAATAATTCAACAGGTAAGACAAGAAGAGCAAGAACAATTAGAGAAATTCTACGACACAGTCGGCGTGAAATTCAGCGGCCGGCATTTTTTGCACAATATGGCGGAAATAATGGCAAATGCACATCTTGTAATATGCCGATCTGGAGCGTCCACTCTTGCCGAACTGTCTACGTTGGGGCGGCCGGCCATACTGGTACCATATCCGGAAGCTACGGACAATCACCAATTTCTCAACGCCATAGACTATGCAAAAAAAAATGCAGCCTGGCTAGTGGAAGAAAAAAACGATGCCGCCGAAAAGATATCATCTATTTTGCAGAAAGTTTTAGACGATAGGGAATTGCTAAAGTCTGCTGCATCAAATATGATCAACAGGCATATGGCTAATGCAAACGATTTGTTTGTCGAAATTTTAGAAGACATAGCGCGTGCCTAGTGGCCTATTTGTGATTTTTAGGAGAAATAATCATGAAAAGATTCCCGGCCGGTTCTGGAACTATACATTTCGTTGGTATTGGCGGCATAGGTATGAGCGGCATAGCGGATATTCTGGTAAATCTCGGCTATCATATCAGCGGAAGCGATATGAAAGAGAACGCGCTGACCTCTCGCCTGGCCAGAAAAGGCGTTAGAATTTTTGAAGGACATGCAGCTGCCAATGTGCGTGGTTCGTCGGTAGTTGTCGTGTCCTCTGCCATTTCCGAAGACAATGTGGAAGTACTTGAAGCAAGAAGGCTGAAAATTCCAGTGGTTAGAAGAGCGGAAATGCTGGCTGAATTGATAAAAATAAAAATATCGGTGGCAGTCGCCGGCACGCATGGTAAAACCACAACGACGTCGCTGATAGCGGCAGTTCTGGATCAGGCCGCCCTTGATCCTACAGTTATAAACGGCGGAGTTATAAACGCCTATAATAGTAACGCGCGTCTCGGAGCCGGTGACTACGTCGTGGTTGAGGCGGACGAATCCGACGGCTCGTTTACAGAATTAATGTCCACAGTGGCTGTGGTTACCAACATAAACTTTGACCACATGGATAATTTCAAGGATTTTTCGGAACTGCGAAATTTATTTGTTAAATTTATAAAAAATATACCATTCTATGGAGTAGGAATTTTGTGCATAGATCATCCGGAGGTGAAAAAAATATCCGAATCCATGGCAGATCGGAGAATTATTACCTATGGATTTTCGGAAG
>JAITRK010000049.1 GCA_031288435.1 Holosporaceae bacterium | reverse complement strand
CGCGGAATCAGGTTAAAGACATAGTTCATGTCGTTGGCAAGGAATCATTCATGGTAACCGAGCTCATCTGTCTGAGCACCGAAAGATGTTGGCGACATACATTTGAGCACGTTGCCAATGCATATGAAGAAATTTTTGTGCAGTTGTTTTCGTTTATGTCCAGCGTCGTGGTTCTAACTGCGGAAAAAACTAGGCTTTCTCCGGAATCAGTCAGTGCTTTGGACGCCAGATGCGAAATGGCCTAACGTTGAATTGGAATACAGGTGAGATTTATGGCTGAATTATTAAGCTTAACTACGTTGATCGTCTGCTCTCTGGCAATAATGATAATAGTTAGATTTTTCGGCCGGTACGGATTGTACATGTATTCCGTTGTTGCCGTTATTGTTTCCAATTTACAGGTGTTGAAACTTACGAAATATGGCTTCTGGGATTCTCCGGTGGCTCTCGGAACAATTGTATTTTCCACAACATTTGCAGTGGACAACATACTAAACGAGTATTTTGGAGGGCAGGCAGCCAAAAAAGGAGTATGGATCAGTTTTTCCGGTTATCTGCTTTTCGCAATTCTGATGAAAATTACCGCGCTACATCCTGAGATACCGCCTTCCGAGTGTGTAAATATGCACGCCGAAATGAGCCGACTGTTTTCTCCGGTATTTAATTTGTTCGCCGCTAGTCTGCTTTCCTATCTTATAGGACAGTTTGCCGACATATTCGTGTTTTCGAAATTAAAAGCAAAGTTGAAGGGAAAATATGTATCATTCAGATCAATGATTTCCATGGGATTGTCCACGTTTATCGATAATTGCTTATTTTCGCTGTTGACATGGGTGGTTTTTGCGGAACATTCATTGAATCTGTATTCACTATGGACTACATATATCTGCGCCACATATATCATGAGATTAATGGTTGCAGCGCTGTGCGTCCCGCTAGTAAAATTGGCCGGAATGTTTATATTAGAAGAGAAAAATAATAATGTACGATACATTTGAATTTATTGCGAAATCCTGCGGTTCTGCGCGTGCCAGGCGCGGCCGTCTAAATACTCCACATGGAGTCATCGAAACGCCGGCATTTATCTTTTGCGGTACCAAAGGAAGCGTAAAAGGATTGGCGCCACATCAATTGTGTGAGGCGCGTACCCAAATAATTTTGGCAAATACATATCACCTTTTTTCGCACCCAGGGGCCGAACATATAAAAAAACGGGGCGGATTACATCGATTTATGGGATGGAACGCGCCGCTATTCACGGATTCCGGAGGTTTCCAAATATTCAGTCTCGGCCATGGATCGGTTGCAGACGAAATCAAGGGGCGCAGATCAAACTCGTCCACGCTATTATCAATAGACGAAAACGGCGCGACGTTTAGATCCTATTGGGACGGCAGCAGGCAATTGCTTACGCCTGAAAAGTCCATTGATGTACAGCGGAATTTAGGGGCGGATTTTATTGTGTCATTTGATGAATGTACTCCGTTTCATCTTGATAAAAAACACACAGAATTGTCCATGGAGAGATCTCATCGCTGGGAGAAAAGGTCTTTGGACAGGTTTCTGGACAAAGATGACGGCTCGCAGGCGCTATATGGTATAATTCAGGGTGGCGTATACGAAGATTTACGGAAACGCAGTGCTGAGTTCGTAAGCAGTCAGCCGTTTTTCGCCACTGCCATAGGCGGCACGCTGGGATCGACAAAGACACAGATGCTGGAAGTTGTAGAAATGGCTCTAGGTGGCCTCGATGTTTCGCGTCCAATACATCTATTGGGCATAGGCGGTATATCCGACATATTCCATGGCGTTTCCCTGGGTATAGATACATTTGATTGCGTGCATCCAACGCGTATAGCTCGACACGGCGGCGCGTTGGTGAAGACAAAGTACAGGGATTGCAGAAATAGAGAACACATAAACCTAAAGCGCGCGCAATACGAGAACGACGACAGTCCCATAGAGACAGACTGCGGCTGCTCCACCTGCCGTAGTTTTTCCAGAGCCTATCTACATTATTTACTAAAGGCCAATGAATTGCTGGCGCCATTGGCCATAACAATTCATAACGTTTACTTTATGAATAAATTAATGGAAGATATACGATCTGCGGTGGAAAATGATAACCTGAACAACATAAGGGCGGAGTGGTGCTGAAACAATACTTGGCTGTGGCATTTTTTTTCGCAAACCTTTCCACTGTGGAAGGGCAACCCAAATTTGTGGCCAATACCGGCGAAAATCCAAACGAAAGCGAATTTGAGGAAGAAATGTCGGATTTTCGCTACAGCGCCGAGCTATTTATAACAAAGGACGAGAGTTTTTTTAGCACCATATCCGGAATGTTCTCGGATTCGGAGATAGAGGCGGATATAAAATCGTTGCGCACATTTAGCGAAGCCAATAAAACCGTCAGCAATGTGAAATCTCTTTTGGATAGACTCGATAACGACGTCAATGAAATATATAAAAAAGCCCATGCGCTTGGTTTTTACGACGCCAGTGTGGAATATAAAATCAATGTCGTGGATCGTAACCGCATTAAGGTGGAAATATACATCAATTTTGGAAAAGAATTTGACCTAAAATTAAATTTGCGATTTGTGGGAAATGATAATTGGCTTCTCGACAGATATCACGAGGAATTTGACAAGGAACTCGATGAGACAAAGGCTTCCATTGCCAGTCTAAAGAGGACAATAGAGGACGTTGTTTTTAGTCTGCAGTCCGACGGCTACTTTGATCCGCGCGTTATGGAACAAAAGGTTCATATCGATTACTCCAAAAAAACTGCCGTACTGAATTTAACCATAGATCCAGGACGAAACGTAAAATTTTATTTTGTTGAAATAAAAGCGTTCCCGGACATAAATATGGAATTCATAAAAAACCGTATGGAATGGAAAGAGGGCGAAAGATTTAACAGCGAAAAAATGCAAAGCACGGCTGAAAACCTGCGCAACACTCAAATTTTTTCGCGAATAACAATAGAGCCAATGAAGGACCGCGCGTTGGAGGATAAGGTTCCTATTCTCATAAGCGTTGAAGAAGATAAAAAACACATGGTGGACTTCAGCGTCCTATATTCTGGAATAAAAAATGGCAGTTCCTGGAAAAAATCTCAGGGACAAAAGAGATTGAAATCCATAGTAGCACGGGCTTCCTGGACCAATTTTAATGCATTCGGAGGCGGAGAAAAATTGCGAATCACAGTGGAAGGCACTCCAATGAATATGGAATCCAAAAGGTCAGACTATTCATTCGAGCTGGCCATGACCAAACCAGACGCCATTTTTAGAAACAATAAACTGGAATCCAGTATCTCACGGCGGCAAGAGCTGACAAATGTATTCTTTAAAAAATGCGATAAAGTATCCATGATGTTTAGCTATCCACTATCGCCGGTAACCGCCGTTAATCTTGGCGTTGAATTGGAGAAAAACTACCTCGACGGCAGCGATGTGTTCTTCAGGGAATCCGACGATAATAGAAAATACGAAAACGCAGATTTTCCTCTGGAATTAGTCTTTGATAACATCAACGATATTCTAAATCCAACCGAGGGCTATCGGTCGTTTATAAAGTTTTATTATAGCCAATTGAAACATTCGCCATGCAAGAGGATACTGCGTCTCGACTCTGGTTTTTCCTATAATTATGCGCTGGATAAAAGTAAAAAGAACATTTTTTCGTTCTACGTTTTTCAAAAACTGATCATTGGAGGGAAATTAGACGATCTACCTTTAGATAAACGTCTCTATGCCGGAGGCATGAATTCCATCAGAGGGTTTGCAAACCAAATGGCGACTGAAATGGTGGTCGGAGAAGACTCTCCGATGGGAGGGAAATCATTGCTTGAATTTTGCGCGGAAATTAGAAAAAAATTTAACGAGGAGTATGGTTTGGTGTTGTTTTTTGACGGAGCAAAAATCTTTCAAAACAAATCAAAAAAAACATATTTGCAGACGGAACCAAAGAGATGGTTTTTCTCATATGGTCTAGGAATACGATATTTCACCAGCATTGGCCCCATAAGAATTGACTTTGCGTTTCCGATCCGTCGCAGAAAAGGTGTGGATTCAAGAATGCAATTTATCATAAGTTTAGGGCAGGCGTTTTGACACAGAAAATCCGGCGCGCTGCTAAATACGTTTTTAAATTCTTTCTGGCGTGCATTTTTGTGCTAGGTCTCGCCGTGTTATCGTTTTTTTTCGATTCCGGACGAAATGCGCTGCTAAAACTTTCCGAAAAATACTTCGCAATGCAGGATACCG
>JAITRK010000095.1 GCA_031288435.1 Holosporaceae bacterium | reverse complement strand
CAACCACCACATAGGGGTCTCCCAGAGAGAAATCTATCTTCAGAGAAGGAAAATAATGGGCTATATCCTGGGTGTAGGCCGAGAACAAAACAAGAGATGCCAGCCCAGCTGATCCTATGGCGTACCCCTTGGTGACGGCCTTGGTTGTGTTTCCCACGGCATCCAATTTATCAGTTACTTCTCGTACGCTTTCCGGTAATCCGGCCATTTCTGCTATGCCGCCGGCGTTATCTGTAACCGGACCGTAGGCGTCAAGTGTAATGATTATTCCGGCCAGAGCCAACATGGACGTCGCAGAGATAGCTATGCCATACAATCCGGCATACATATGGGAAATCAGAATGCCGATGCATATCACAATCACCGGAACCGCCGTGGACTCCATGGATACGGCTAATCCCTGTATGACATTGGTTCCATGACCCGTTTCCGAGGCCTTGGCAATGCTTATGACCGGCCTATAGGCATAGGAAGTATAATACTCGGTAATCGCCACCAGTAGCAGCGTGACAACTAACCCAACCGTCGCGCATATCATAATTGAACATCCGTTAATTGTTTCCGTCGAAGAGACCAGATGAAACGCGGTGGAAAAATCCAGCATTTTTTTGGTGGCAATATACATGAAAACGAAAGACGCCGCAGTGGCTGCCAGCAATCCCTTGTATAGAGCGTGCATAACGTTGCCGCTTTTGCCTAACTTAACGAAAAATGTCCCGATCAGCGACCCAATAATGCAAACGGCAGATATTACCAGCGGATACAGCATCAATAGCCGCTGCGTTTCTCCCTTGAAAAAGATACCGGCCAAAACCATTGTTGCGGCAATGGTAACAACATAAGTTTCGAACAGATCTGCAGCCATTCCGGCGCAATCACCCACGTTGTCCCCGACGTTATCAGCTATGACAGCAGGATTTCGAGGATCGTCTTCTGGTATTCCAGCCTCGACTTTCCCAACCAGGTCTGCGCCTACGTCTGCTCCCTTTGTAAATATGCCGCCGCCAAGACGGGCGAATATGGATATAAGAGACGCTCCGAAACTCATTGCAATCAGCGACTCGGAAATTTGTCTGACGTCGTTAACAACCGATTGGAGATACATAAAATATAAGGATATTCCCAGTAGTCCAAGCCCAACGACTAAAAAACCAGTGATGGAGCCGGATTTATAGGCTACTTCCAGCGCATAATCTATGCCACCTTTGGCGGCTTCTGTGGTGCGAACGTTGGCTCTTACTGATATATTCATGCCAACATAGCCGGCGACGCCGGATAATAACGCGCCCAAAACAAAGCCAATCGACGGATAAAACCCAACGCAAAACGTGACCAACGCAGTCATGACTAGACCCACAATGGCGATTGTTACATACTGCCTATCAAGGTAGGCCGCTGCACCTTCCTGAATGGCCTGAGCGATTTCACGCATTTTTGCATTGCCACACTCAAGAGCCAACATGGTTTTTGCGTTGAACGCGCCATACAACAGCGCCAAAACGCCTGAGATAACAATTATTAGATCCCAATGTATCATGACAAACACTCCTAAAACTGAATAGCGGTATATTATCTCACAAAACAAGCGGGATATCAAATTTTAGGAAAATGTAAAGGAAAATGTAAACTCCTGGTACTACGCAGTAGAGCCACTACCATAATTTGTCTGGCGGCCATACAGCAAGTATATTCCAAGCATAAATAATCCAATGCTCATGTATTGATTTATATTCATTCCAGTCGCCAGCAACAATTGGCTGCTGAATTCGGAGTCCACTTCCCGAAAAAATTCGCAAACGAACCTGGCAATTCCGTAGCCAGCGCAAAATGTTCCGCACAGCCGCCCAGATTCCCTGTATCCGTTTCCGTGGAAAAAAGACGATAGCAGCAGGATAAAAAGCAGTATCCCTTCGCAAAATGCCTCGTACAACTGGCTAGGATGCCTTGGCGCGCCGTCCCGAAAAATAACAGCCCAGGCAACGTCGGTTTTTTTCCCAAGCAATTCGCCATTTATAAAGTTTGCTACGCGACCCAAAAATAAACCTATAGGTACGCTGACAGTCCATAAATCCATAAATTTCAGAAACGCCAGATCTCGACTTCTGCAGAACAGGTAGGCGGCGGCAATCACTCCGCTGAATCCTCCGTAGAAGGACATGCCTCCCTTCCATATTTTTAGTATTTCTTCAGGATTGGCAGCGTAATAATCGAAATCGTACAGCAGCACATGTCCCAGTCTACCACCCAGGATGATTCCAACTATGGCGTAGTCAATAAATTCGCTGATAAATTCTTTTTGGAATTCTCTGCAGCTTTTTTTCGCTAGCCAATTAGTTATATATACAGCTATCAGGAGACCAAATATGTATGCCAGCGAATACCAGTGCACAGGATATCCGAACACAAAAAACGCGACCCTGGAAAAATTGCAAACCATTAGCAGTCCGAGCTACGCAACCAATGGCAGCGCATCGAAACATATCCGATATTATACATTCACATTTTTTTCCGCTATTCGAGACGCCTTGCCGACTCTATCGCGAAGATAATACAGCTTAGAACGGGCGACGGATCCGCGCCGAACAACTTCTATGCGCAGATTTGGCGAGTGCAGTGGGAAAATTCTTTCGACTCCCTCGCCGAACGAAATCTTTCTAACGGTAAATGAAGAGCCTGCGCCGCGGTTGCGTCTTGCTATGCACACACCCTCGAACAACTGCATGCGCTCCTTTTCGCCATCAACCACTTTCACAAAAACCTTCAGCGTATCGCCGGGAGCAAAAGCAGGTATACTTTTGTCGATAAGCAATTCCTCGCATTTACGTTTTTCCAGCTTTTGTAAAATATTCATAACCGCCTCTTCCAGATATAACAATGATAAGTATTCAATAGCACAAAGCTGTAAAAAATTCAAATTATATGTTGCATGGCGTTAATATTCGACACGGACATCATAAACCGGATGCTCCAGCACATTTATGGAAGGGTAGGAGGCGAATTTCCATTCGGAGAATATCTTTTTTTTGTTTTCAAAAGCCTCTATGTATGCGTATACCTCTCGATCGTCCTCGGGACTATTCCTAAAACACCTTCTAAGCTTAAGTATTATGCTGCCGAACGTAATCGGACGATTCAGCTTTATTTTATGCCGAAAAACTTTGCCGCTGATTTTATCGAGAATCTGTATATTTGCACTGTCGATTTCTTCCGGATGAGATTCCCAAAGAGATTCGTCTGGTTCATCGCGTTGCTCGTCTATATCTTCATTCTCATTCCAGTTCGCAGCGCTAACAGGAGCAGTTTCCATTGGGAAAAGCCCTCCGCAACAGACAAAAACAACAGCGATCCTGAAGAAACAGACATGCGACATCGCATTATCACTGCGAAGCTTTCTATCTATCTTTCGCATCGTCATCGATCGATATATCTTCGCCATCTTCCAGTGTTGTAATGGCGTCGTCGACTTCTTCATCCTCCAGAATTTCATTATCTACAGGAATATCTTCCACATCCTCGTTTTTCTCATAAAAGCTCTTTGTTTTTCTCTTGTATTGATATTCAAGATCGAACGCTGCGCCGCAGGCGGGGCAAATTATGGGAGACTTATTAAAATCATAGAAACGAGCGCTACAGCTATGACACACCCTTTTAATGCCCCAATCTTTTCTATTCATATTGTATTTGCCTTTCCTCAGTTATAATTTAGGTTGTGATTCTATTCACAAGACTATTGGAAAGTCAAACAAATATCTGCGTATTTTTTGGGCTGTTTTTCCCATAGACTTACCACATAGCCACCAAGTCCTGATCCTATAGGTTTTGACGCTACTGCTCCGATCGAAGTCAAAAAATTCATGTGATCATCAAGATTTGTGTCACACAGATCCCATTGATGAAAAACCTGATTTCCAAGATTGATGCCTTCCTTTAGCTTGTTAAAATCGGAATTTCTCACGCCATGCTCGCAGAGATCAGAAGCTTGATTCATCATGGCGTCCAGCTCGTCGGCTTTGGCGCAGTCATTGCGATGAAGAGTCTCGATTATTTCTGCGCAGCGTGACGTGCAAGATTTCCGGCCGGAATAGCTGAGCATGAGCTGCTCTAGAAAAGGTTTTTCCAGAACATCGATAATTCTGTTTTGCTGAAATACCAGTGGCTTGTTAATCATGGCAACGCTAATATCTAGCCCGCTGCTTTTACCATGGAAGGTATCCTCAAGCCAGCGAGCCAGCGACGCAACGTCGTCGCAAAATCCCAGATACATGAAAATATTGGCCACGTTTCGACAAATGGCCGCAGAGCTTCCAAGGCCTGATTCCACAGGGATGTCGGTTTTTTCTGTAATTTTCCCGCGTACTTTATGAAAATCCGAATTAGTCAGAATCGCTGCTCTATGCAGCAAAGAAATAAATATATCCCGATAGGGAAGATCCTTGTCGATTATCAATTCATCGGCTTCTTCATAGAATAGGGAACATTTGTAGCAATTCAGCGGAAATACGATGGCCTTGCCACCACGAACTACAGTATGTTCACCTGACAATATCCACTTTGCACAGCTGACGAATTCCATTTTATCTACAACGGTTCAAATTGTTTCTCATATGGATTTTTATAATCTATCCATCCAATATTACCGTCCTCTCGCCAATAAACCACATTCACAGTTTTATTGGAAATATTTTCAAATACAAGTACTCTTTTTGTATTACTTAGGAGATCGGCAGCATCGCTGACGCTTAATAACGGCAAATCATCCAGAATTTCGGCGATGATGGCGGCTGATTCTCTTTCGTTAAACGAATTGTCGTAGCTTATTTTTTCTACTGCCTGATCTTTACAGGAATTTCTGCAAGTTTTTTTCTTTCTGCCCATCTGCTGGTCTACCTTTTGCAGCGCCCCATCAAAACTTATCGCCGGATCGTTGGCAGAATTGCTGGCGTGATGCGACTCTCCGTTCTTTGTTTTTGCTGTTATATCACAAACAAACAAATAGTTCTCTTTTTTTATTACTATGGATAAATCTATAAACTCTGTCCCATATTTATTGGCTAGAGCAGTGCAAGCATCCTTTGCTTTATCTGCGAATGCGTCGCCAATTTCCACATGGCGACCGGAAAACGAAAACTTCATGTCACTCCCTCTTACTAAAACAACCTAATATGATACGGCTGAAGAATTAGCCTATCTTCCTATAACAACTAGGAATTTCTGCGTAGGAAAGCAGGAATTTCCAGGTCTTCTTCATGAGTTTTTTGTGGCGGCAGCGACGGCTTTGATACTTGTTGCACGACATAGTCCTCCTTCTTGCCAGAGGAAAACCTCTTCATGCCGGTGAGACGTTCAAACAAAGACGGCGATTTTTTCCTTTCTTCTCGCGCACTATCAAGCATCACGCTATTTGCGGTGGCCGAAGCGACATTTCTCTCGTTGGATTCCGATGGCATAAACGACGCGTCAGAGTTAGATACAACACGCAGATCTCCTTCTCCGCCAAATGCTGGTTCCTTTTTAGCCATTTTTACGGCAGATATTTCTTCGAATGCCTGTTTTTTCTCCTGAACAGCAGCTGCGTCTATGCCTGTGGCCACCACGGAAACCCGCATACGTCCATTCATTTTTTCACTAAATGTGGAGCCAAATATTATTCGAGCCTCGGGATCAACTTCTTCACGAATTCTGTTTGCTGCTTCGTCAACTTCATATAGCGTTAGATCGTATCCGCCGGTAATATTGATAAGTATGCCGCGCGCACCTTTCATTGAAACGTCGTCCAACAAAGGATTCGATATGGCAGCCTCAGCAGCCTCCAGCGCCCGTTTTTCGCCTTCGGCGTCTCCGGTTCCCATCATGGCTTTGCCCATTTCGCTCATGACTGTTCTGATGTCTGCAAAATCCAGGTTAATTAGCCCAGGCATAACCATGAGATCGGTAACGCCCTGAACTCCGGAACGCAGCACATCGTCAGCCATTTTGAAGGCGTCGGCGAATGTGGTCTTTTCGTTTGCCACTCTAAATAGATTTTGGTTTGGAATTATTATCAGCGTATCCACGAACTGCTGTAGCTCATCAATGCCTCTCTCGGCAGTGCGCATTCGATTCGTTCCCTCGAAGTGAAATGGCTTCGTTATAACCCCAACTGTCAAAACGCCCTGTTCCTTAGCCAATCTCGCTATGACCGGAGCCGCTCCGGTACCGGTGCCGCCGCCCATGCCCGCT
>JAITRK010000111.1 GCA_031288435.1 Holosporaceae bacterium | reverse complement strand
TTTTTTGCAATTATTTCAGCAGTATATCGCGTTGCAAACCGAAAATTGTTGAAAGACCTTTGCGGGCATAGGATAGCATGTTCGCCAGCTGGTTATCATTGAAAAACCCCTTTTCGCCGGTTGCTTGAACTTCAACTAGTTCCCCGGTCTCCAGCATTACAAAATTTGCGTCAACTTCCGCCTGTGAGTCTTCCATGAAATCCAGATCCAACAGTATTTCTCCATTCAGTATTCCACAGGAAACGCCGGCAATGAGATGAATAAATGGATTTCTTTTTAGCCTAATTTTTTTTACAGCCAATCCGAGAGCTATGCAGGCTCCGCAAATGGACGCGGTTCTTGTGCCGCCGTCCGCCTGGATAACGTCGCAATCTACTTTTATCTGCTGTTCTCCGAGCAGATCCAGATCGACGGCTGCCCTGAGCGAGCGGCCTATCAATCGCTGTATTTCATGGGTTCTGCCTGATTGCTTACCTCGCACAGATTCTCGATCGGTGCGCACATGGGTTGATCTCGGCAGCAGAGCATATTCTGCTGTGATCCATCCTTTGCCGGAGCCCCTTAGAAACGGCGGAACTTTATCTTCAATGGTTACGGCGCACAGCACCTTTGTATTACCAAATGATATGAGGCAACTTCCCTCCGCATGTTTTAGATAATTTGGAACGACCTCTACGGGTCTCAATTCGTTGTTTGCTCTGTTGGAAAAGCGCATGATATTCTCCTAGAAACACCATTATAGTATTACAGAAATATAAAAATCTTTAAACAATATTATGAATTCTGCCTGCAAAATTATCGCAGCTATCAGCTAGCTAATATGGTTTTCTTTTATATTTCAGCGCCATCTGCCGACTTTCTTCCGGAAGACAGGTGACACGAACATCAGTACATCCTCTATTTCTAAATAGCAGCAGCTCTGCTGCTTTTTGGGATACGTCTATAATTCTCTCATCTGTTTTAGCGAATGGACCGCGATCGTTTACCAAAAGCTTCACTTTCCTGCCGTTGGCCAAATTTTCCACAAGTACTACGCAGGGCAGAGGAAGTGTCCTATGGGCCGCAGTTAATTTATTTTTATCGAATTTTCTTCCGGTGGCAGTGGACAGCCCATGACAATCGTAGCCATACCAACTGGCTACGCCTATTTTATCGTAGTGGTAGTGAATTTGCGGATAATAGATTACATTTTTTATGACATACGGTCTCTCGCTGCCGGAATGCCAATATTTATGTGTGGGAATACGAGGACCACTGCTACATCCAACAAGGATAGCAAGGCATATTACGCGCAAAGAAAATAACCCGAAACATCTAAACACCACTACCATACTATTTATCATAGCAACATGTAACTGATCTACAAAACACAACTGCCGGAATTCTAGCACGAGAAATGGCAAAATGGAACAAACGCTCTTAGTAACGTATGGTCGTTTCATAAATTTTCTACGGCAAATGTTAATTCTAAATTAGCATATCGTGGGGCAATCCCTGTTTTCCAAATATATTTCACAGTTATAATTTTGTTGTGGTTGTTGTTGCGGAAGTTACTGTCGCCATTATTGTCTAGTCATCTTCAGTCTTGTCATCTTCAGTCTTGTTGTCCGGATTATTTTCCTCGGTTTCTTCTTTTGTTTTGTTATCCTTTTTCTTTTTCTTCTTCTTATCGCTATTATCGTCGCTATCGTCGTCGCCATTATCGCCATTGTCGTCGTTGTTAGCAGTAGCGTTTGCGTTGCCGGTAGTAGCGCCGTTACTGTCGCTGTCATCGCTATTTGCTACGGCCTCCTCAGGAGGCGAAGAAGGCTGCGCTCCATTCAAAGGTGGCTGCGATTTATGTAACTCCGGATTATCCATGATATATTTTTCCACCTCTCTCCTATATGCATTCACAGCTATCTTGACTTCGGCAAACTGTTTTTTTGTGACATATTTATCAGATATAAAGAAAAAGACTAGAATATATTGCCCAACTTTTTCCTCAAAAATAACTGCCGTGCGACCGCAATGTCCTTTAAAATATTTTTCCCCTATGGACTTCGTATAATTTTTGTTATCCGCCGCACTGGAAAATTTGAAATCGGCACCTGGGCATTTTTCACGAAATATATTTATATTGCACGGAGCTTTCGGCAATTTTCCTCGATTATCTTGCACAAATATAAATACCGCAGTGCCGGTAAGATTGAAAGTAGATATCGCCGGCCACATCACTCCGATTAATCCATTATCTCCCTTAAGCGTGCGGTATCCCCATTCGTCCGGGCATTTTATTGCGAATTTGTTGTTTTCCGTGTGAGCTGGCGTATATATGGAAACGGCTTGTAAATCCATAGACAGCAATAACGAAGCAGCAATAATCAACAGTTTAAACATAATACATACACCATACTCTGGAAACGATTTTAGCATTTAAAAGCAAAAAAATTATTACCAAAGGAATAAATGCATGAATTATTTAGAACATTTCACGGCGTTACTTCAATTTTTTTTGCAGTCTCAGCCTTTTCAAGCATAAATATATGTGATAATTTTATTCTAATTTTATTAAATATGCTATGAAGGATAGGATGAAATTCCCCATTTTCGTATGCGTTGCGCTATGTTGTGTTAACGTCCTGGCCGATGATGACAAAAAAAATATGGATCCAAAGGAGCTGGAAAACAAGCCAGGAGAAAAAAACAATGCCTTCGAACCGGAAGTATATGCCGACATCAGCGAAGCGGCAAAGCAAAACGCCGTCTCTTTCGGAGGTATACGCGGAATATTTGGAATCGCAATATCTCTGCAAAAATATAGTGCGTCGGTTGGGAGTAAAGGTCAAGCATCTGGAAATTCCATAAATTCATTTGGCCTATGTATTGGCGTTGAATATTTAAAAGCCTGCAGAAAAAATCTGCTGTTTGGAACAGTTATTCTAACAGATATCTCCAAAAAAGGTAAAAGTGAAGGCGATTGGAAGAAACTAAACTCCGGCTATGATGAACAAGTAAAAGACGCCGGTGCCAGAACCGGCAAACTGGAGAGCGCCATGATCACGCCGTCAATATTTCTAAAAGGAGGCTATCATTTCAAAAAACAGAAAATAGCGGTGTTCCTGAAGGCTGGAATGTCAAGAGTTTCATGCTCCTATAGCTATTTTCTAAACGGAGAGAAAAAATGCGACATTAGCATGAACGCTATTTGCCCCATGGTTGGCGCCGCTGTTGAATGGAAAATAAACAAAAAATGGGGAATATCTGCTGATCTTGAGTTTCCAATTAAGAAGAGTTTCAAAAAAGAGAAAGACAACATAGAGCACAGAATAAAAGCCGGAGCCATAAATCTCCGCGTAGTCGGCACGCTATTAATACGCAAGCAAGATAGCTAAGATCACGGCGCATTAAAAAAAGAAAGCTAATATTCGATCATTTTTGAGTTATGTAGCGGTCTCATATAGCTTTTCGCAATGAAATGCAGCTACTGTTGTGGCTATTCTTCAAGGCTAAAGTTGGGGAAGTGCTCCTTGAGGTACGACCGCAGCGCATTCACATAACCAGAATCCTTCGACTTCAATACCGTACCAATAAGACAATTCCGCGCCTTCTTTCCAAAAGACGACGACAAATAGTTAAATACTTCATTTACTCCAGTAACGTCGTCGCTGTTGCCACAGGCCTCGACTGCTAAATCGAATATCTTAACAAGTATAGGTTCATATCGGGGCAAGCTGCTGTCATCTTTATCATTAGTAGAATCCTGTATCTGTTTTAATATACTACTAAACATATTTACGACGTGGCTCTTATTCTGGCTTTGATCCATCAGCGCCTTCATTTCGTCAACTGTCCACCAAGAATTCGTAGTAGCGCGATTTGTAAGGTACCTATTCCAGGCTTCCAACAAGAAGTCCTTTTTTTCTGTAGTACTATAAGAAAGATCCTTAGCCTTAGCCTTATCTATGTTCTTCTTATTTCCAATTATTGTTTCTACCTCTGAAATTGCTTCTATAAAGCTCGGCAGAGTTCGTATATTAGGCAGTATTTTGCTCATCACGACCTTCAATTTCTCATGATTGTAATTCTTGGTTGGATTTTTGCACCATTCAAGAATATCACTAGACTTTACAGTACAATCCGCTACCATCTCGGCAATACTACTGAGCAATTCTGTCTCCTCAGGCATAGCAGCTAGGATGGCGAGAGCCAATTCCCATGTGTTCTTGTTGCTTGGGAGCGTTTTAATTTGCGTACTCACTTTTTTACAAGTGTTCGACATAGCCAATTTGTATTCCGGTTTTTTTCCAGTACCATTATAACTGGCCTTCCCTATTTCACAGCTCTGTGCAATTTTTGAGAAAAAATCAACGTGGTCAATATTGTCCATCGACTCCAAGCAATACGTCAATTTCAATAACAATGCATAGAAAGCTTCCAGAGCGTTTCCCAGGCGCGTACTTTCATTTTCCAGGCGCTGCTCCTTTTTCTTGAGATCTTTCTCTTCCTTCTCCTCTTCCTTAGGAGAGGATGAATTGTTTTGAAGCTTTTTATTCGCTTTATTATCCACTGCGTCTTTCGCGTTATCCACTGCGTTCTTAGCTTTCAACACTTCTTTGCTATAGCTAATTACGTCATCGGCGATGATATAAATCGCTTGCGCCGTCAACGACGGTTGATTCGTGCAATTCCGCTTTTTCTCATTGGCAACCATCCCACGGATTATGTCTTCAGGTTTTACTTTCTTGTCGATAAG
>JAITRK010000045.1 GCA_031288435.1 Holosporaceae bacterium | reverse complement strand
ACAAGTAAACCGCACCCACAGGCTTAGTGTATCATTCTCTCTGGCGGATTCGACGTCTATTTCTGGCGGATACTCGGCTTCACCAAGCAGCAGCTATTCTTGCTCCGCATCCAAATACTCGAGTTCCTCCGGGCTCGGCTATAACTTCTCCTACTCTTCCCAGAAAAACTCGAGAAATTACAATGCAAGCATGAACTACAACCATGCAAGATTTAAGGCGAGTATAAATCACGGAGGATCTAATTACTCTTCTTCCTCATCATCGTCGTCTTCTTCGACTACTACTACGTCTAGACACGTGCAGGTAGGCCTGGAAACAGGGGTGTTTTTTGCCGACGGAGTATTTTCCATCGCTGGACTCAACGTTGGCCAGGGTGGATTCGTAATCGCAAAACCGGTTAACGCGCTGGAAAACGTAGATATTAAATTTTTACGCAACTCGTCGGAATCAGGAATCCTTGGCGGCGCTGTAATCCCTACGCATGCGCGTAATACAAGCATTGCAAAATTGGATTTAGCAGATATTCCAAACCACATGGAAGTAAAAGACGACACTATTATAAGCGATGGGCTATATAAACGTGGAGCCGTATTCGAAATATCCTGCGAAGGAGAATATATGGTCGAAGGCGCGCTTTATGACAGCGACAAAAAGCCTATAGCATTGGTGAGCGGATATGCAGTACATACAACGAATAAAGAGGCTGATCCGGTACAATTCTTTACCAATGAAGACGGCGAGTTCGTAATTAATAATCTAGTACTTGGAAAATACACCGTTAAGGTGAATTCCGAAGGCTGCAAAGACTTTGAAATGGAAGTAAAGGATTCGGAAACTCATATGTCTGATCTAGGCAAAATTATCTGCGAGAAACAAATCGTTAGCAGTGAAGACGAAGCCATTGCCCAGGAATCGTCTTCTGGAGAAAAACTTGCTCTGAAAAATAATAATGACGGTCAAAATACAACAGCCGAACCAGTATCAGATACTTCCAGCGTAGATGCCGATGCTAATACCAACGCCGCTGATACGGACGCCACAGGCAATATCGTCGCCGTAAACACGACGTCGCTATACTTCAATGCTCCAAAAACGCAGCCAGCGATCAGGGTGCAACACCTGTATGCAAAGCATTTCCCGATTTTTTATAGTAATTCAGGAGTAGCGTGATGATTAAGAATACAAAAAAACATAGCGCGCTATATATACTATTACCTATTATGGCCGCATTTCACGCGCCTGTATCTTCAACCGAATGGCCATTGTTAGAAAATATAGCCTTCGAATCGTCTATAACGCAAACAAACATGGTTCTGGACGACGGCTATGCCAGATGTACGTTTGATCTAGAATCGGTCGGCAATGCAGAGAGGACGATTGACGGACGCATAACTCTGACCATAAAACTAGCAAACATCGTTATTGAAAAAAGAAATCCTGAGGCAGATACCCCAGATGCGGCTACCATTCCTGTTGATCCAGCTACCTGTAGAATATACGCACTTGGTGTACCTGGGATAACGACGTCCATAGACGACATGGATGGGATTGGAATTATCAGTGATGGCGATACTTGTCATAGCGAAGACATAACAATTTCCTTTTCCTATGACGAATATAAAAATAGAAAGCATGATGACGTTAAAATACAGCAGGTTTTAGCCATACATCATCATATTGGTGGTGGTATTACTTTGCCACCACTCGTGGGTACTGCTACCATCGATTTTTCGATTAATCATGAGGCTACAATCTTTGTTGAAGAACATTCGGTAGATCTAGGAACTTTGCGTCGTAGCTCCGATGGCGGTACCTATTGGTGCTCGGAGCCGCGTGATATTAATCTCTTCTACGCCGTTCTAACGGACGCAAAATGTGAAATCTCAAGCCTCAATGAGTTTCGCCTCAAGCACATAACAAAAGAAAATTCTCTTATTCCTTATAAAGTATCCATGGGAGCTCAGCCAATCGAAACGCATATTGATGGGAAAAAATATATTAGCCAATTACCGGCTAGCATGAATCTATTTACTGTAACCATTCAAGCGGAAATAAACGGGATCCTTGGACAAAATTTTTCCGTCGGAACTCACAAAGATCGCCTAACTTTCACCATCGTTGCAAGAGACGACTAATTATTATGTAGGCGTTTCGTTCGTTTTTGAGGAGCACGCTTCGATAAAGTCGTTTTTGCGGTCGTTTCTCTTTGTTTTGTGATTACCTTTGGGATTATGGACTGACCTATGGCTTCTTTCGTCTCTCTAGATATTATGTGACTCCTAGTTGTTGGAGCGCTGTGTTTGATTGATGCTGTTGCTCCACGTTTTTTTTGTCCAGCACCAGCGGATTCCTTGGCAGATCGCTTTTTATTATCGCGTTTTTTATTGTTTTTCCTGTCGTCTATTTTTAATTTATCGATAACGTTAGAGAACGCACAGGATATCCTCGAGTTAGCTATGATTTCGAATTTATCGTTTGGTATGTTAAATGCATAAAGCGCGCTGCTTACGGCAAGTGGAATAGTAACACCACGAATTAGGCCGGCCAGCAGCCCAAACGATTTGTCCATATCCGCAAACGGCGATTGTTTTATTTTTTCAGAAATAAGTCCGGACAGCAACAGCATGGTTATCAGCATTACTAAATAGGCTAATGTCGCCGCCACAGTGGACGCTAGTTCTTCGTCTGTGAAATATTTTATCATAAGTGGAGTAAATAGCGGCGTCGTTATTGTTGCAAGAAAACCGCTGCCTAGCCAGGCGATGGTGCCGGTCATTACCCGCGTAAGTCCGCTCATATGCCCGAAAAAAGACGATAGAAGCATTATGGCTATGTACACGTAATCTAGCACGTTAAAAAATGAAACGGTTTCCATTTAATTTTCCATCATCAACGATAATAGGTCTCGCATGTTTTTAACATGAGTCAGGCGAAGATTTGAGGTCGAATACTCTCCGGTAGATTTGTTTGAAAATGGAAGTATGACGCTTCCGAAGCCGAGTTTTTCTGCTTCTCTCAGACGCTCGGCACAGCGGGAAACCGATCTTACTTCGCCGGTTAGTCCTATTTCCCCGAATACGCAGACGTCGTTACCTATCACTAGCCCATTTCTTGCCGACAGCAGGCTTACGGCTACCGCCAGGTCGCCTGCTGGTTCGGAAACCTTCAATCCGCCGGCAATACTGAGATAAACGTCTCTGTCCGAAAATGAAATTTTACACTTGGATTCCAGGACGGCTAATATGGTAAACAGGCGATTTATATCCCATCCTACGACGGTTCTACGCGGGGCCGCGAAATAGCTTTTTGAAAT
>JAITRK010000059.1 GCA_031288435.1 Holosporaceae bacterium | reverse complement strand
ATTTTTGGATTAGGCATATTGTTGATAGCTTGCAGATCATGGAATTCATAAAAGGTCGCCAGGTTCTTGATATTGGATCAGGAGGTGGCTTCCCTGGAATGGTATTGGCCATAGGCGGGAACTTCGCTGTTACATGCGTTGAGGCAGACATTAGAAAATCGATCTTTTTAGAAGAAGCGGCACGACTGACCGGAACAATTGTAGAAATAAAAAATACCCGAATAGAGAACTTTAACAGTTGTAATTTTGATACGGTGGTGGCCAGAGGGTTCTCGTCATTGGTCAATCTAATAGATTATGTTCGAAAACATTCTCCGCGCAAATATGGCGTATTTCTGAAGGGAGCAACAATCCATAAAGAACTAGAAGAGGCTGGGAAAAAACACATGTTCGAACATGCTATTTTCGCCAGCCAGTCGGACGAACGCGGAAAAATAGTTACCATAACCTGCCGCTAGGAGCTTCCCATGCTGCTACTCGCCGAAAATGCCATGGGAAAGCGCCATATTATTCTGCCTCTGTTTCTTCTTCATCACTCTGAGCTTCTTCTTCGGTTTCTGCTGCCGACGATGGCGATGATTCATCTCCGGTAGCGGTATCTCCCGTATCGGTAAATCCGTACTTATCGCCAATTGCTTTTAATAGCTTGAGCAGGGAGGCCTCAAACCATTTACGATAAAGTTCCAGATTCTTGAATACAAGTCTGGAGGCGACTTTACCTTCATCTGCAATTTGATGAAGGTTTTCAAAATTTTCTCTTGACAGCTTCATTACCAAACTTATTTTATTGAGCAGATCTGTCAGTTCTTCGCCTGCGCCTTTTATCGAATCAACTGATTTTTCGGTTATAAGTTTTATTTCCGTTTTTTTCTTATTGATAGCTTCGGTTTCCTTTGCAACCGATGTTTTGGCAGACTTCCTCTTGGATGCTGCCTTCTGGAGTTCGTCAACGTCTTTCTTCAGTTTAGTCGCGCTATCCGATATGTTTTTTATTGTATCGTCGTCAACGCTATCCGGCCCACTCGACGTCGCGCTCGTTTTGGCAGCCGTAACAGTCTCCACAAATACATTAGCGTCGTCAAAGATGGTGCCTAGTAGCCCAACCACGCCGGCATTGCGTTGAGCTAACTCTCTGGCTTTTGCATCTGTCGTGCCATCGCTTTCCTGAAGATCTTCCAGTGCTGGAAGTTCTAGCAAAGACACAATTGTATTGATACTTGTTTTCGCTTTACCCAGCAGATCGTCAGTTTTTTTGTCGCACTTTCCGATGTCATTTTTTTGCTGATGCGTCGCTGCGGTAAGGAGATCTTCCAATCCCGAAAGCGCATTAACCAGAGCAGAAGTATTCTCTTTGCCAAAACTATTGGTGGAAGATATATTTTTCTTGACGGATCGGATATCGAGAATCATATTATAAAATATACCCTGATAATTGTGGCCAAGGGAGGCGATAAATGCTTTGAGAACATCGGGGTTTTTGAAAAGTTTTGGAACCTCTTTGGAAGGTATCTGAGTCTTTTCCATTTCTGATATTAGTCCTTTTTCACTGTCGGATAAACTGCTAAGAACGCCAGTTTCAGATTTACTATTTGCTAGATCACTATCGCTCTTACTTCTTTTGAGACTTTTTGCTTCCTTCCCGCTTTCTTTGATATTTGCAGCGCTCTTACTTCTTTTGAGACTTTTTACTTCCTTATCGCTTTCTTTAATATTCGCAGCGCTCTTGGTTTTCTGCGCTTTTTTTGTGGAGGCACTTACTGCAGTATCTTGATCCTTTAGCATTGCATATGCTGTATCGCAAAAAGCGGCAGATACAAGCGCAAAAGCCCCGTAAACAATAAATCTTTTCATGCTCATCTCCTGTTTTATAAATAAAAACTAGCCGATCACATTTTTTAGTAGCGGCTCTATTCCTTATCCAAAATGTATTATAGGATATAAATTTTAACAAATAGTTAAAAATCGCCGTCGGCGCAAATTTTTTTCAATGGTACTAACATACTTATTTTCCTACGTGGGCTGACAAATGGTTAGGCAGTTTGGTCGCAGAAAATATTGGCTCCATCCAACAGTCCGGAGGACGGCAGCCAGGAATTTCTGCTCAATTGAGTAGCGCATCCTAGTTTCAGCGGCGGCACGCTTTTTGGAATAACGCTGATTTTACAGTAAAAAAAATTACCAAGGTATTTCTTTATAATATCTTTTAGGCGAGTTATGGATTCTTGATTCGTTAGCAACTGGAACAATATTTCATAGTTTTTGTGACTAACCTCAACAGTAACGCCAAACTGCGACAGCGGCACCGTTTTTCCCAGCATAGAATTATTGCCAAGCTTTAAATTTCTATCTCCAAGCAATATTACGCCGTCTCTTTTATCCCAGAAAATGTGATGCTGTTTTACTTTGGCCTCCAGGTTAAAGATGGAAGTTATTATTGCTTCCAGGCCGATGGCGCTTTTTCCTGTAGTCCAGAAGACATAGGAAAGCCTTGAAAGTTTTCGCTCCATTTTTTCTGGATCTTCTCCAAGAAATGCCGCTATGCTACGCGTCAACATGCAATTTTTGCGATGATCCTGCAGTGCTAGATATCTGCGCTTGCTGATCTGATAGGAAATCCCAAGCAGCCGCGAGTTGAAAGCATTGATAAATGAGGATATGGCTGTATCTTGCTCTACGGTTCTCATCATAATTAATTCCGCATATGGAGTTGGAAGCGGCGCATTTAGACCGGAAATCGCCAACCTTTCAACAAATACCGTATGTATGCCGTTGATTTCCGATATTTTTTCTATTTCAGTGGCTCGTAGATGAAAAGAATTCAGACTTTTGGTTTTAAACGGAGATTGCGATACGTTAACCTCCTTACCAAAAGACGCCGGAGATCCGTATTCCAGTACATACGCCGCCATTTCAAAGGAAAATTGACGAGGTTTTTCCTTTAAAGTTTCTTCTAGAGATAATTTTGCATTCCCCAATTCTGATCCCATTTCTTCAAAATTCCATTTCTAGCAGTATTTTTCACACATACCTCAGTGAATGTATTAATGGAAGCGTAGGTAGATAGAAATTTAGCAACGACCATGCTTAGCGGAATACCGCAATTGGAAAGACTGTCGTTAAATAGTATTTCCACATGGGATCCGCGGGCAAAGCCGTTCCATGGCTGATCGGTTACTCTGCGAGCGACTATACGACTACTTATGGATTCGATGGCGTCAACTTCTTCTGCGAGGCTAGAGTTCGAAATATCAGCAAAAATATTCAGGATTCCCTTTATTTTTTCAACGCCGTTGTCACAGAATGAAATGGAGTTCAGCGACAGCGCCGATATCAGTTTCCACAGAATCTCGCCGCTTTTGGCGCATGGTTTTTGGTCGGTAGGACGATCTGCACAGTAGATTCTTTTGGTTGGCGTAGACAATTCCACCTGGAGAACTCCGTTAACTGGAATTTGCTCGGCTACATATCTATTGGTACACGTGGTATGTGCGTAAAAGATTTTATCAGCCGGAAACTTGGGATTAAAGTCCAAATCGATAAAGGATACATATACATCTTCTCCAAGCGCGTCTTTGATGTATGACTTTTTACGCCGAGACTTCCAGAAAATTTTGCTTTCCTGCTCTCCAAATGCACGACTACAGCAGAAAAACTCATCGATTGGGATTTCGTCGTTGCTATTGGCATCAACAGCCACCATTTTTTCTATGCCATATATTTCGCAGCTGTGGTATCTCCTATAATCGGAAACCAGGCAGTATTCCACCTGTTTATGGTCTAGTCTCAGCGGTTCTGAGAGCTTTGGGAACAAATTCACCGCAGGCACAGATGAAATTGAGAAATTTTTCGCAGAAATTTTCATGGAAATATCGTTACTTATTGGAATATATAGAAAAAATTCTCCCTGAGGAATCGCAGACTCCGGAATTGGAACGTCAAAACCATAAAATTTTTCCGGAAAAGAGAAATATTCCTGCAGAAGCCTGAATCCCCTATGAACAGAGGAAGGGTATGGCAGTAAAGATTCGTCGTCGCTAAGCCCCACCGTAGAAACTTTTGAAAAAAACTCAAATTTTGCGTCTTTCTGGCATACTATTCTTTCTTCGCTGGAGAAAATAGCAGACAGGATCTTTCCGCGCAGCAGTGCATCCGAGTGTAGGTATATTCTGATCTTTGTTGGAGTCGGCGATCCAGCGACGCCAAGATACCGCATTCCAAGCTTTAGATAATACGTAGATCTGGCGTAGTAGCTAGGGATATGTTCCTTATACACTATTGTAGCAGAGCTAATTTCCATTGGCCAGAACTGTAGGTCATGGGCCGTTCTGAAACTACAGGTTTCCCCAGAATGGCTGGTGGCGTGTAAAATTGTATCCTTCGGCACAGTTAGCCCTGGAGATTTCGACGCCCTCGGAAGATCGACGTCAAAACATACCATGACGCAGGATGGAATCGGCAACATAAGCGGCTTGTATAAAACATCCAGAAGAGCGGCGGCTATTTCCGGAAACTGATCGTCTATCTGCTTTTGTAATTTTCCAGTAAGAAACGCAAAGCTCTCTATCATGCGCTCCACGTGCGGATCGGAGGATTCGTGGTGCGACAGATCTAACCTTCGAGCTATCTTAGGGAATTTGGCAGCAAAATCGCTGCCGGCGCTTCGCAGGTACGAAAGTTCGTATTGATAATATTCTGACAGTGTGTCTATGTCGCTTTTTATCATATCAAGCTTCCACAATTATAGGGAAAGAAAGAAACGTTCTCTGATTCTCCAGCATAATTGAAGCATTAATGGTAATGCAAAGCGAGGTATGATCATTGCTTATGTTTGTAACGGTACTTTTTGCGTTTAGAATGCGCGGCTCGAAAAGGGCTATCACATTATCGATTCTTTTTTGCAATTCCTGTAGCTCAAAGACACTTTCCGCAGAAATGGAGCAATCTGTTACATTGACTCCATAGGCAAATGGCAGTGTAGCGCTGCTTTTATCGCCATAATCTTTCCAGAAGGTAGAAACGCGGGTATTCAACAAACGCGATAGATCTTTCATAATTGATTCCTGGAATTCAGCCTTGGACGAAAATCTTTTTGGTGTTTTCTCGAAAGGTATTTCGGTATCTTCGTCCACCAGTCTTTCAAATAACGGCGTTATGGCTGTAGCCTCGGTCATGTATTACCTCTCTTATTTACTCTCTACTTCCCAGGTGGCCAAATCTACCTTTGTGGCTGCAGTTCCCATTTTGGAGCCATCTTTTTTCAAATCCACATAGGAATCTGAATAGGCCGAATAGCGGAAGCTAAATAGCGCTATTTCTCCTCTTCTTCCGAACGATTGTACTATACACTTCGAAAACTCTTTTTCTTCCACTGCTTCCCACGATCCGGCAAGTGGAATAATTTTTTTTATGATAATTTTCGATATTTCTTTTCGATTGGCCAGGTATCCCTGTATCATGGCGCAACTTCTACCAGCCGGCATGTAAATTGTTACCGGTTCTGCGCAGACAATGCTGTCGGATGATTTTTCTCCATCGAACAATGATACCTTTTTAACAAGAAAATCCATGTCATAAAATTTTGAGAAGTCATTTAGGCCGTCCACGTCAGAAGAAAAAACCTTGTCCGCAGATATGCACCAAAACTGTCCGGTTTCTGATTTCGCTTCGTAGCTGTCGTACTGCTTTTGCTTAGAAAAAAATGGGTTCATTGCCTCTGCTATTTGGTTCATTAGTTTACTATGCCTTCAATATATCTTGCTTTTAGAAAATTAATTCGTTGCTGGTTAAAAAATAGTAAATCTTAACTCTTAATCATGATAAAACTCGAATTTGTTGCATAAAGTTGCGCAGTTGCTTTCAACATCGAAAAAAGATAGGATGCCTCCGGAGAAAGGCGCATGATCAGATCTATAGCGACTCTTGGCGAGTATACGCTCGCTTCGTTACGAGAGACAGGGAAAGTTTCCTTGTTCGTGGTGCGTAGTGTATTCTGTTGTTTTGTTCCACCTTTTTTCATCAAAGAGACGCTAAAGCAGGTGATGGCCGTTGGCTTTTACTCGCTGCCTATCGTTGGTCTGACGGCACTTTTCGCCGGCATGGTGCTGGCGCTCCAGATGCATGTTGGATTTACGCGATTCAATGCAGAGGGAGCAGTGGCTTCCGTTGTGGTAATTGGTATAACTCGTGAACTGGGGCCTGTTTTTGCAGGTCTAATGGTAGCCGGTAGGCTTGGATCCTCCATCGCAGCTGAAATAGGATCAATGAAAGTTTCCGAGCAGATAGACGCGTTATTGACGCTACGGGTTGATCCACTGAAATTTCTGGTTGCTCCACGCATAATCTCCGGAGTGCTTATGCTGCCGTTTCTGGTGCTTGTTGCGGATATAATAGGCGTAATGGGTGGTTTTCTGGTAGCTACTACGGTGCTGAATTTCTCTTCGGGAACCTATCTAGCACAGACTGTGCAAAGTTTGGAAGCCATAGACGTGATTTCCGGACTTGTGAAGGCGTCGGCGTTTGGTTTTTGTATTACTTCTTTCGGATGTTATCACGGATTTTCCAGTGATCTAGGCGCCCGTGGAGTAGGACGCGCCACCACCAGTTCCGTTGTTTCTTCCTGTATAGGCGTTCTAGTTTTAAACTATTTGCTAACTGCGTTATTTTTTGGAACATGAGCAAGATTGTCTTTGAAAATGTCCGTAAATCCTTCGATAAACTGAGCGTGCTAAACGGCGTTTCTCTGGAAATAGGAGATGGAGAAACCCATATAATGGTCGGGCAATCCGGATGCGGGAAGTCAGTTCTCCTAAAATGTTTATTGGGTATTTTCTCGATAGATTCCGGAGATATTCTAGTAGATGATCTTAGCGTGCGAAGCGAATCCTGCTACGACGATTATCTGAAAAAATTTAGCATATTATTTCAGGGGAACGCGTTATTTGATTCTATGACTATTCTGGAAAATGTGGAGTTTGGCATTCGGCAGTTGAAAAATATTTCTCCCATTCGAAGGAGATCAATTGCCTGCGATAAATTGCTTTCCGTTGGATTAGAGAAGCGCGTATTTGATCTATATCCTGCTGAAATTTCTGGCGGTATGCAGAAAAGAGCCGCGCTGGCAAGAGCCATCGCGCTGGAGCCGGACGTTTTGCTGTTCGACGAGCCTACATCCGGACTTGATCCTGTCACCGGCGGCGTTATATGTAATCTTCTGAAGGATACGGTAAAGGAGCTAGGTATTACCTCCGTCACCATAACGCACGATTTGAAAGTAGCCGAATTTCTATCGGATAGAGTATCAGTATTAAATGAAGGGAGAATTGTTTGGACTGGACATGCAGATGACATGAAAAATTGTAAAAACGGTTTTGTGGAGGAGTTCTTCCGAGCTTCCTGTGCCATTCTAAAGCATTACAACAAATAGTGTATAGTTAGTAGTATTATTATAGTATAGGGAGACTAATCATGAACGATAAATTTGAACTGCTGGACGCTTTCAAGAGCAAAAAAATAGTGGCAGAGTTACAGCTGTGTCTTGTACTCATGGAAAATAAGGAATTTCCGTGGATTTTGCTGATCCCGCGCCGCCCAGGATTTCGTCAGATGAACCAGCTAATCCTAGAAGATCGAGTCCAACTAATGGAAGAAATAACAACTTGCTCTTTTATAATGGAAAAACTGTTTCCCACTGACGTTTTAAATGTGGCAGCTATCGGAAATAAGACTCCGCAGCTACATGTACATATCATTTCTAGAAATCAAAATGACTCGCTTTGGCCAGGAACTGTCTGGGGAATGGAAATGAAAAAGTTATCCGCCGAAGAGGAGCAAGCAAGAGCAGAATTAATAAAAACTGCGTTTGCATCCGCCGCATCTGCCTAATTTCTAGAATAAAGCAATCGATGTCCCAAACTTCGGACAAGAATATTCGGCTGGCGAAAAGAATTGCCGAAAGTGGCGTTGCCTCACGAAGAGAGGCGGAACGATTGATAGAAAGTGGTCGCGTATCCGTTGACAACGAGATCGTAACAACGCCTGTGTTTTTTGTCGGAGAAGATAACGTTATCCGCGTCGATGGCAAGAGTATCCCATGTCGCTCTGCGGAAATTCTTTTATGGAAATTCTATAAACCACGCGGCGTAATTACCACGCGGAAAGATCCGCAGCAGAGGTCCACTGTTTTCGATTTGTTCGGCCAAAAAAGTGGACGAATCCTGTCGATTGGACGGCTGGACTATAATTCAGAGGGGCTATTGCTGTTTACCAATAATGGTGCGACGGCAAGAAAAATGGAGCTGCCATCCACAGGATTGACAAGGATATACAGAGCCAGAATCTATGGGAAATTAAGCGCCAATGCGATTCAGGAACTAAAAAATGGCGTCGTCGTTGAGTCAGTCAGCTATGGTTCCATTGATGTGGTTTGCGAATATAATTATTCGAGGTCGTCTAACGGATGGGTAACCGTAACCATCAGGGAAGGGAAAAATCGCGAAATTAGAAAAGTAATGGAGCATTTCTGCTGTCGCGTAAATCGCCTGGTTCGCATAGCCTACGGCCCATTCCATCTGGAAGATTTATCGGTAGGTCAGTGGCAACTTGCAAAAGATTCGGAAATGAAAGCCCTAAAGCGCCTAATCCCGAATTAATTGGAAGATTCGGTGTTTTCCTCACGTGTAGAATGCGATTTTATCTTTAATTTTTTCTTTGACTCCATAATTTCTTCATAGGAAAACGATTTCGCGTTTAAATCCGGTAGCGGCGGAGTTTCGTAGTAACTACAAGCAGAACAAACCAGTGGAATAAGGATTTTCATTCTAAATTTCATCTTCGCTATCCATAGATTTTATCTTTGTTAGCAATCTAGTTTTTAGCGATTCAATCCTAGAACTCAGCGATTTTTCCACGTAGCACTTTTTTTGGACGTCGTCATCTGGGTATATGTATTTATTTTTTACTATATTGTCATCCACAAAATTGTTTGCGGCGGTTACGGCGTTTGCTCGATATGTTTTGTTGGTGACGTAGGCAATAATTTTCGGATGAAACAAAAAATTCATGAATGCGTAGGCATTTTTTAGATGCCTAGCTCCAACAGGGATGGCAACAACGTCCACCCACAGAGACGCTCCTTCTTTTGGCAGGAAGAACTTTATGCGCCGTCTATTGTTGTCTCGCATTACTTTCATAACGTCTCCGGACGTCGCCAACGTGACGCAGGCATTCCCAGACGCCAGGTCTTCAAATCCATAGGAAGTAAACTTAGCAATGTGGCGTCTGATTTTTTTCAAATGTTTCGAAGCCGCAATTATATCTTCCTCATTTTCCGTTTCCGGATTTAGTCCAAGATAGGCAAGAACCGCCGGCAATAGCTCGTGTGGCGATTCGTATAGAGAGATTCTGTATTTGCTTAGCTTTTCCGCGAATTCCGGATTAAACACCACGGCAAGACTATCTTTGGCAGCATGCGGAATCAGGTTGTCGACTATATCTTCATTTAATCCTATGCCGGAAATGCCAAATTGATACGGTACGGCATATTCGTTGCAGCCGCCGTGATCTGATAATTTCTGCATGATACTTTGATTAAATGTTGTGTAATCTATCTTTGTTTCATCGATTTTTTGGTAGATTCCAGCCTTCAGCTGACGAGAAAAATGCGGCCACGCTGTTGGAAAGACTAAATCATAGCGAGAACCGCCAGCCAGTAGTTTCGCCTCCAATATTTCATTGGAATCGAAAATATCCGTAACAACGCGTACGCCGGTGGCATTTTCAAATAGTTCCACCAACTCGTAGGGGATATAATCTATGCCAACATTTATGTAGAGCGTTTTCTCAGCGTCTAGTTCGTCAAATTTCATCTTTGAAACGACTTCATGTAGCTCTCCGCCATCATAGTTTGATTTTCGATGAATTTTCGAGGCCGCCACACCAATTATACATAGAATCAGGATTAGAAGAATGTATTTTTTCATGTCTAATGAACTTGTTGATTGGCGTCGCCGTGCGCTTTCATCTCTTTTTCGGTTCTGGCATATTGATAAATGCCGTACGGAATGGCCGCCACATAGGCAATGACCAGCATGGTTAGCGTAAGCCATAGCTCAATTATCAAACAGATCACAACCAAACTAATAATCAATAGTTCCGGAAAGGCAATGCCATTCTTTAATTCTATCATCTTCGACGAGAAACTTTTTACGGTGCTTATCATGAGCACGCCTGAAGCAATAAGGCAGAAGAAAATGAACTTGCAGTTCATGAAACAAACTTTATTGGTGGAAAAAAACAGGATAAACGGGAAAAGCGCAACGATGGCTCCAGCCGGAGCAGGCACTCCCGTAAAGTATTTTTTCTGCCATTCTGGTTTTGGTTCGTTTAGAATTTGTATAGCATTAAATCTGGCCAATCTTAGGGCGCAGCAGACTGTAAAGAACATGCAGATACCCCAGCTAGCGTTCTCCATATACGGATTCGGCGCAGATTTTATGTATAGAAAAAGCATCAGAGACGGAGCCACGCCAAAGCACACAAGATCAGATAGCGAATCTAGTTCCGCTCCGAATTGGGACGCATGTCCCAGCATGCGGGCTACGCGACCATCGAACGAATCAAGTAGCGCAGACATAAATATACACAGCACAGCGTATTCCCATTTGTGAGCCATGGCTAAACGAATGGAGGTCATGCCAAAGCAAAACGCAAAAATCGTTATGACAGTCGGCAACAATCTCGCCAGCGGCGCCCGAGAAGAGTTTTTTGAACTTTTTCCAGCGAATTCGGCTATGCCAACCTTCTCCGTGGTAGATGTTCCAACAACCGAGTGTCTATTTTTCTTTTTTTTACGCAAGGCTTCACTCTCCAACCCGTCCATAACTACTACTCCCGTTGTAACAACACGACAACTTTAGATTCATTTAGCCTTTGGAGGCTTCGCTTTCAGATAAGCAAGAATGGTTTCGCCGGCGATTACCTGCTGTCCTTCTTCCATCAGAACTTCAACGGTTTTGTGGAAATATACATCGACGCGACTACCAAATCTTATGATACCGACGCGATCTCCCATTCCAAGCGTCTGTCCCTCGGATATGTCACAGCGAATTCTTCGGGCCAGTAAACCTGCAATTTGGACAAATACCACAGTCGCCCCGTCGGCGGTTTTCATATATGTAGCCTGACGTTCGTTGTCTTCGCTCGCTTTGTCGAAATCTGCATTGAAAAATTTTCCAGGCGTATAAATGATTTTCTCAACAACTCCATCTACTGGAGCTCTATTAACATGGACATCGCAGACGCTCATGAAAATACTTATTTTTTTCCAGTGACCATGTAATCCCAATTCTCCTGGAGCTTCTACTTCGGAAATTTTTAATATTCTCCCATCTGCTGGACTGACAATAACTCCTTCTTTGGATGGATGCACTCTCTCTGGATCTCGAAAAAATAAAAGACAACAAACGGCGGCTATAAAACCACCCCAACCGAGATTAGAGCTCACGTGACTAAGCAAAACCGCCCCAAAGGCTAAAATACCTACAAATCGCCAGGCATCACGATCAAAAGGCAATCTTATATTCATCACAACTCCTAAACTATGAATGACAATATGGATTATAAGGCGTTTCCAGGCGCAATTCAAACCTAAAACATTAATGCAGAGCCAAAACACTCAAATTACAGGTTATTACTTGGCTTTATGGTGCACCTGGATTCGGAATAATTTTTAGAAGACTTATTTGATTTCTTTGCCTGCGCAAAATTTCTATTTTAAAGTTGGAAATCACGTAGGTCTGGCCCACATCTGGTATTTTTCTCAATTCATGCATCACGTATCCAGCTATGGTGGCGGCTTCTTCTTCCGGAATGTTCCAGTCGAATTGTCTATTTAAATCTCGAATAGGCGTCGCTCCATCGGCGATTACGCCGCCGTCTGGCTGTAGGCGCAAACCGCTGACCACAATGTCATATTCGTCGACTATTTCGCCAACTATTTCCTCAAGGATATCCTCCAGCGTAATACAGCCCTTCAGGTCACCGTATTCATCCACAACAACGGCGAAATGTTCTCGTTTTTTGCGAAATTTTTGTAATTGATCAAGCAGGTGAGTTGTTTCAGGAATAAACCACGGAACTGAAATAAGTTCGGTTATTTTTATGGAATTTATGCTGTTGCCCAGCGCTCGAATGGCGCGAAAAAAAGTTTTACTTTTGAGAATGCCTATAATGTTTTCCGGATTATCTCTCCACACTGGAATTCGCGAGAACGGACAATTGGTAAGTTCCTCAGCTATCTTTTCCATTGGCAGCGATGCATCTATGGTTTTTAAATTTTTACGGTGTACCATGATGTGGCCAACGGTAACCTCTTCCAGATCTAGTATGCTTTTGAGCATTATTTTCTTTTCAGCTTCATCCTTGTCGCCACCGGATTCATGCATTTCTATGGCGCCGCGCAGTTCTTCGTCGGATTTTTGGCGGGATTTCCCGTCGCCAATGGTAACGCCAAGCAGCCTCAGCGACAAGCGCGCGCAGTATTCCAGCAGTGCAACCAGCGGCTTCAAAAATATGATGATATACTCCACCAGCGGAGCCACAAATAGCGCGTAGCGGGACGTAAATTGCAGCGCCACGAGCTTTGGGAATATCTCCGCATATATCATAATCAAAGCGCCAATTACGGTCTGCATTACCGCCGCTTCGGTCGTAGATAAATATTTTACTGCAAAAAGTGTGCTGACTATGGGAATGAAATACAATACTATCTGATTTATGACAAGGATAGTCCCTATGGAAGTTGTCATTTTCTCGTGCAAACAGAGAACCCTTTTGGCTCTTCCGTCTCCTTTTTTAGATAGATGGTACAGATGAGCCTTTGACGCTCCGGTGATCGCGGTTTCGGCTCCGGATATAAAACCAGCAATTGCTATTAAAAATAACACTGCTAATCCGAAAAGGAGGTAGATCATAGAACTCTCTGAACTAGTTTGCCAGATAAAAAAACTAACTGTCGAAGAAGAATGTTCATACCTATTTATTCTTCCACTCGCGAGGAGAGGAAATTTCTATGTTTTTAACCATGCTTTCGCTTTTCATGCGAACAAGATTTATATGCAGCAGTCCGTTGTCGAATTCGGCGTTTGTTATTTCAACGCCATCGGCCAATACAAACGTTCTCATGAACTGCCGTGTTGCGATTCCTCGATAGACATATACTGCCTGCGGATCCGATTCGCGGCGCCCTTTTATGGTCAACTGGTTGTTTTCCAGCGAGATGCTAATATCTTCCTTGCGAAAGCCGGCAAGAGCTAGGGTTATGCGGAATCCGGTTTCTCCAATCTGTTCTATGTTATATGGCGGATACGAATCATCCTGCCCCTTTGACATGGAATCCACAAGTCTCTCAAAATGATCGAATCCCAGAAACAATGGACTGCTAAAAAAAGATACCCTGTCCAATTTTTCTCACCCTTCTTCAAACTTAAACAACTACAATATATGCACGCCTATTAGATCTATCAGAACTGCTGCCACTGCAATTATCAACACAATGCACGCAACTCGCAACGGCGAAAAATCATGTAGGCTTGAGAACAAAGTCAAACAATTCGATGACAGTAGCGTATCAATACCGTCAGAGTCATTAAGATTGCCGTTTAGCGAGCTTTTCTGCAGGAGAGCGCAGCGTAATTCGTTTGCCATTACTTCGGCGTCTAACCCCAGAAACTTTGCATAGCTCCTCACGAAACCGATGGAATAAACCAGTTCCGGAAGATTATCATAATCGTGGTTCTCAATGGCATCCAGATAGCAATAACGAATCTTAAGGGCATCGGATATCTCACCAAGGCTTAGATTCTTCTCTTCTCTGGTTTTTTTCAATAAATCAAGCACACCATAATTCCACAAACGTGCCATTGTATTTTTGCATAACGCAATGATACTATCAATAGGTTTTTGTGATTACGGATGGTCGCCGCTTCGGCGGAGGAAAGTCCGGACTCCTCGGAGGATGGTGCCAGATAACGTCTGGCGGCGTCGCAAGGCGCTAGGGAAAGTGCCGCAGAAAATATACCGCCTTCGGGCAAGGGTGAAATGGCGAGGTAAGAGCTCACCGCGCAACCGACAACGGAAGTGGCAAGGCAAACCCCACCTGGAGCAAGATCAAATAGGGACAACGCATATGCCCTCCGCATTTAGGTTCGATAGCATTGCTACCGTAACCATAGGGTTGTCCGGGTAGATCGCTAGATGTTTACGGTGACGTAAATACCAGATGAATGGCCATCGGAATGCGTTTGCATTCCACAGAATCCGGCTTATAGTTTTCACAAAAACCCGCTTTTTGGCCAAAACTTGATAAATATAGTGAAAAGATGTATACACTCCTAGAACAGGATTGTTCAGGGCGTATAGCTCAGCGGTAGAGCACTACGTTGACATCGTAGTGGTCGCAGGTTCGATTCCTGCTGCGCCCACCATTATGCTTAGGAAAATATGAAGTGACCCAGCGATTAAAAATAGATCCGGATGCAATTAGATCTCTGGCTGAATTACTGGTGGAAACCGGATTAACTGAGATTGAATATCAGGTAGATTCTTTGAGAATTAAGGTCTTGCGCTCGGTTCAGCAGGAGGTCATCACAGTACAGCCTGCGAACCACAATACAACGTCGTCTCCACCTAATCTAAACGTCGTACATGGAATGGGAGGTGGCCAGAGCGTACAGGAACTGGAAAATCATCCCGGAGTCATAGAGGCTCAAATGGTTGGAACCGTATATCTGTCTCCCGGGCCCACTGCGAGCCCATTTATTTCCGTCGGAGATAAGGTTTCGCAGGGACAGACTTTATTCATAATAGAAGCGATGAAAGTAATGAATATGGTTAAGGCTCCGCGCTCCGGAGTGGTCAAACATATTTTCGTAAGGGACACCCAGCCGGTGGAATACGGCGATCCTATTGTTATAATCGAATAGCCGATTTAAAGTATTTCTGATGATAAAAAAGATATTGATTGCCAATAGAGGCGAAATAGCGGTACGTATTCTAAGAGCCTGTAGGGACTTGGACATCCAAACCGTGGCCGTGCATTCCACAGCA
>JAITRK010000038.1 GCA_031288435.1 Holosporaceae bacterium | reverse complement strand
ATTTTTGGGCTCAATGATCGGGACTGTCATGTGCTACTGCGTATTATCCAAGTGTACCGGCGATTCCGCAGAAAACATACGATTGGTATATCTATTGGCGGCGTTCCCTATTTTTGTGGCAGTAGCGTTGATACATTTCGGCATCAACGAGCCGCGCGATATAATGCGCCTGAAAGACCGCAAGGGGTTTCCAATAAAAAAATCAGACGTTTGTCAACTTGGACGAAATTTCTGGGGCTACATCGGAGTGTGTTTCATTTTCATGTGCTCTCGATATAGCGAAGCGTTTCTCGCGCTGAGAGCCCAGGAAATGGGACTGGAACTGCGCTATGTGCCGCTGATATTGGCAATGATGTTTTTATTCAACGCACCCACTACCAGAATTGTTGGTGCCTGGTCCGATCGACGCGAAAGAAAGATATTTCTAGCCGTTGGATTCTGCATGATGATGGCTTCCTGCCTGATTCTCGCACTTGCGACTGAAATATGGCATGTGGTGGCAGGCGTGGCCATCTACGGCATACACTACGGCGCCACCCAGGGAACATTCTATGCGATAGTGGCTGACTATTCTCCTCCGCAGATAAAGGGAACGTCCATAGGCATATTTAGTCTGATGTATTGCGTTGGTTCGTGTATCTCTAACGTCGTTACCGGAAAACTCTGGACAATTTACGGCGCCTACGAGGCTCTTATGCTTAATGCCGCCATAGCTTTCATCGCAGCCATTTGCATAATGTTTGTGAAACCAAATAAAGCGAAAACGGTTGAGGTAAAATGAAAGAGGAAACCAGAAAAATATTTGAATCCATCGACGGTGTCTTCGATCTGCTACGGAGGTTTCTTTGACCTCGATACTTTGAAAAAACAGAGAGATGAGCTATGCCAACTGAGCGAATCTGAGGATCTATGGCAAAACCAGGCGCGGGCTCGGGATCTGTTGCAGCGAAAATCTTCTCTGGAGGAAGAAATATCGAGATTCGCAAAAGCTGAGAGGGAATTTTCTGATCTACAAGATTTGATGCATCTGGCAGAAGCCGAAAACGATAGCGCTCTAACGGCGGAAATCGAAGAACACATTCAAAAATTTCACGAATACATGAAAACATACCAGCTGGAATGTTTTTTTTCTTCTGAGGCGGACTATTTCAGCTGCTATCTAGAGGTACACGCCGGTGCTGGAGGAACGGAGGCGCAGGATTGGGCTCAGATGCTGCTTCGCATGTATACCCGCTGGTCCGAAAAACATGGCTATTCCATAGAGATAATGGAAGAAAGCGCCGGCGAAGAAGCCGGCCTAAAATCCTGCACCATAAAAATAAACGGGAAAAAGGCCTACGGTTGGCTGAAAAGCGAATCCGGAATTCACCGGCTGGTGCGTATATCTCCATTCGATTCCAATGCCAGAAGACATACTAGCTTTGCTTCGGTGGGCGTATATCCGGTGGTGGACGATTCCATAAACATCGCGATTAACGATGCGGATTTACGCATAGACACCTATCGATCTTCTGGAGCCGGTGGACAACACGTAAATAAAACCGAAAGCGCCATTCGTATCACTCACCTGCCTACTGGAATAGTTGTTCAATGCCAAACGGATCGCTCCCAGCATCGCAATAGAGCAATCGCATTTGATATGCTAAGGTCTAGGCTCTATGAGCTGGAATTGAGGAAAAAAGAAGAGAAATCAAAGTCTATTGCCAAGGATGAAATAGGTTGGGGATACCAAATTCGCTCCTATGTTCTTCAGCCCTACCAAATGATAAAAGATTTAAGAACAGGCTGCGAAAACGGCAACGTTTCTGCGGTTCTGGATGGAGATATAGACGAATTTCTCCAAACTTCCCTGAGTGCCAGGGTGCATGCTGCTGAAGACGAAAGATTATAAATGAACTGGAGCTACTTCTATCTGCATTTGGTCATAGGCAGGACGAACGTTGTGTGGGAGAATTGATAGCAGATTGTCATAATCCATTTCAAATCCCATATGCGTCAGGTATGTCATGCGAGGCTTCAATTCTTCGACCCATTCCAGAATGATTTCCAAATGAGCGTGGTTATGTTTTTTTTCCGGAGACGGGCAGCCAACAATCCAAACATCCAGCCCGTATAATTTTGAGAAAGACTCTTTGCTAAATGCTACAACGTCCGTCGTATAGGCGAAGTTGCCGATTCGCAGCCCCATTGATTTCGTATGGCCGTGATTTTGCTCGATGCAAATTCCGCATATGTTTCCGATGGTGAAACTGTGATCCAGCGGTTCGATGTACATGTATGGTTTGTTGCCGAAATGCTCGGCAAAAAGGTAGAAAAAACATTTTTTTACGATTTCAATGGAATTTCGGTAGCAATATATTGGCAAGATTTTATCGGTATCGAAAAAAAACGGACGCAATTCGTTTAGGCCGGCACTATGATCGTAATGCTCGTGAGTTAATATGACGGCGTCTACGCGAGATACTCCGCTGTCCAGCAGTTGCTGACGCAGATCAGGCGACATGTCCACCAGCAGAGACGTTTTTTCTGTCTCAATTATTATGGACGATCGTGTCCTGCGATTTTTGGAGTTGCGCGGGTCGCAATCCCCCCAGCCATACCTTAGAGCCGGCACGCCAACGGAAGATCCGCAACCAAGTACC
Organism: Holosporaceae bacterium; assembly: GCA_031288435.1. The sequence continues at coordinate 4,991 of JAITRK010000038.1, read as the reverse complement.
GTTATCTTCATGACTTTGGAACAATCAGCAGATGTTTTTTCTTGCCGCAGCTCAATTTTTGGAGATCGCAGTTGGGTAAATTTTCCACGAAGCAATCTTCTGAGGCTATTTTGTCGTTCAGACTAACTCCGCCGCCTCGTAACAATCTTTTGGCGTCTCCCTTACTCTGGCACATACCGCTGTCCACCAGTATATCGACGATGGATATTCTGGCGGAAACAGGCAATTCGTAGCGAGGAAGTGCGACGGCTGCGGCAAGGTCCTGCGAACCTCTGATAAATATGCCGCCCACGGATTGATGAATAGCGTCCAGCGAGTCCGCGCCGTGTACAAGTGCAGTTACTTCGTCGGCCAGAAGTTTTTTTATGTCGTTTAATTCCTGCCCACGAAGCGATTCCATTTTTTTTATCTCGTCCAGCTCGACGTCTGTAAACAGATACATCATTTTTATCACGTCCGCATCGTCGACATTTCTCCAGTATTGCCAAAAGTCGTAGGCGCTGTACATACCTGGCGATAGCCATACGGCTCCGGAGGCTGTTTTTCCCATTTTTTTGCCATCGCTGGTGGTCAACAGCGGCGTGGTGCAACCGAATACTTCCGCGCCCACTTTCTTCTTGACCAGATCAACTCCGCAGACAATATTTCCCCACTGATCCTGGCCGCCGAATTGAATCCTGCAGCCGTAATTTTTATGTAATACATGGAAATCGTAGGCTTGCAACACCATGTAGTTGAATTCTAGAAAACTCAAAGAATTATTTTCTGTGAGCTTTGATTTTACAGAATCGAATCCGATCATCCGGTTAATGGAAAAATATCTGCCAACATCCGTGAGAAACGGAATATATTCCAGGCGATCCAGCCAATCGGCATTATTTACCATAATAGCGTCTGATTTACCTTCGCCAAATTTTAAAAACGGCAATAGACAGGACTTTATACCAGACATATTTTCCGCAATTTGTTCATTAGTTAGCAATGGCCGCATGGTATTTCGGAAAGATGGATCTCCTATTTTCGTAGTACCGCCTCCAACCAGCACAATTGGTTTGTGCCCATGCTTTTGTAGCAGGCGAAGCAACGAAATCTGGATGAAGCTTCCCACATGCAAACTCTTGGCAGTTATGTCAAATCCTATGTAGCAACAACCGCTTCCGCTGGCCAGGTACTCGTCCATGTCCTCAAGATTTGTGAACTGGTACAGAAAACCACGACTATTTGCTTCGACTAAAAAAGAAGATTTATATTTCACGAAATCTCTCCATATTTGATTTTTATTTACGCACCCACTGCAATTTCCCCAGTGTTTCCCGATTCTGATCCAACGTACTCCATAATGCAACTCCTTAGGACGTCCAAATGATTTTTAAACGAATGGTCGCAGTCTGGGATCACTCGATAATCAATAGAAATTCCTCTCTGGGAGTTTAGCTTTTCCACCAACTTGTTTACATTTGCTAGCGGACAGAATGGATCGTTTCCTCCATTTATTATCATCCCAGAAACTGGACACGGAGCGAGGAAAGAAAAATCATACAGATTTGTCGGCGGGCATACTGACACAAATCCAGCTATTTCCGGCCGTCGCATAAGCAGCTGCATTCCTATGAGGGCTCCGAAGGAAAACCCAGCCACCCATAATTTACGTTTCCCTTGATTTATGCTTTGAATCCAATCAAGGACTGCGGCAGTATCGGTTAATTCCCCCTCTCCTTTATCAAAAACGCCCTCTGACTTCCCAACGCCGCGAAAATTAAAGCGTATGGCTGAAAAACCGCTTTCCACAAACGCGTTATAAATGCTAACGGTCACGCGGTTATTCATTGTGCCTCCCTGCAGTGGATGAGGGTGCAGTACCATCACCAAAGGAGCGTCCGGAATCCTGCTATGGTGATACTTGGCTTCAACTCTTCCGGCATGTCCATTTAAGACCAATTCTGGCATTTCTAAATCTCCTTTTATATTCTATGTTTTTCGAAGTCGTTATATTAAAATATGCAATATTCAACAAAAACATCTACCACAAACCAACCGTTACATTAAAGTAGTGCCTTTTCCCATTTTTACAAGTGTTTTATAATATGATTTTTTCGGATCAGCTGTTGAAATAATTTTTACATACTTTGTTGTAACATTTCTTTGCCGAATCCATGTATAATTTAAAAAACTCTTGTTTTTTTCAGCTAACGTATTAACATGTGTGTAATGATGCTTGAGGTGTTGATATGCAATTTCGATTTAGCAGATACGTTTTATTCTGCCTTTGCTTAGCATTAATTGCCGATAAAGGCTTCTGCGAAGATGCTGAATCTTCCGAACACAGCGAGGCTGTCGAAGAGGAAGAGCATTCTCAACCTGAGTCGGACGGGGAGAATGTATTGCCTGAATCTGAAGAAGAACATGCCACTGAGACAGAATCCGATCATGATGATTCGTCCGTAGCCGCCGAGGAAAGCACTCATTCGGAAAAATCTGCCGTCGAAGAAGACCACGCTACGAAGAAAGAAGATGGCGAAGCTGAGAACGATCACAATTTGGCCATGGCTGCTGAGGAAAACGATCATCTGGAGGACCCGAACGCCGAAGAAGACGCTTCGTCGGAGCCGGAGGATAACGAGCACCATGACACTCCTAATGTTGTAGAAGAAGTAGAATCTGGCGCAGCGCCAAAAGCTACAGTATCTAATGCTGCTGCATCCAATATCGACAACAGCGCGGAACATACTTCAAAGCCGGAGATCGACAAAATCGACAAAAGCAAAAATATAGAGGATCCAGTCCAGGAACCTGAGCCAAGTAAACAAACAAAGAGTGATTCTGCAGATTTAAAAACAAAAGAACCAAGCAATCCGCCAAAAGAATCGCTGCCTAAAAGTCCGATTAGTAAGCTGGACAGAAAAGTAAATAAAAAAGTAAATAAAGCCAAACCCGAAGCTGAGAGTCCAAAGAAACAGGAAAAGCGATCAAAAAAAACGATACGCAATAATGCAAACGCTATCCGGCATTCCGACCGTGGCAATGCTGTGGACAATAACGGGGATACCGATGAGAATGGCGAATGCGCTCCTGTAGAGGAAGAGTGTGAGGAAGTTGCTGCTCCGCTTTATAATAAACTTGTGCCAATACGCGGGTGGAATAGACATTCCGGAGATTCCGCCAAAACTGTCAGCCAGTGGTGTCGCTGGTGGGAGTACCTGAGGTTGCGCAAACCGGTATTGATGTCATGGATCGACGGATTGACGCTAAAGATTTATCCAAAAAATGAAATCGGAAGAGCATTGTTTGTAAGCGGCGTATACGATCCAAATAGCTTGGTGGTTGTTAATGCATTGTTGAAAGATGGCGATGTTTTCATAGATGCCGGCGCTAGTATGGGATACTTTTCGCTGCTAATGGCCAACGCAGTTGGAGAGACCGGCCACGTCTATGCGCTGGAGCCGAGCAAAAGGGACTACAAAAGGCTGGAGAGCAATATAGAACTCAATGGTCTTAGCGGCACTGTGTCGCATTATCCATATGCTCTCGCCGACCTGAAAGGTTCTGCGACGCTACTGGTCGCCGGAGAAGAAAGAAACGCGCTAAATACGCTGGGAAGCGAGTTCGGTGTAAAGGGCGTTGAGAAAACACGGTCCGAGACCGTGGATACAGTCACGCTGGACGGATTTATCGAAGAAGAAGAAATTAGTAAAGTTGATGTACTGAAGTTAGACGTAGAAGGAAGCGAGTTAAAAGCCCTGGAAGGAGCCAGGAAAACCATTACAAAGCACAAACCAGCCATTATGCTTGGAGTTAATGCCGTAGCCCTGAAAGCTTGTGGTGCAGATACGCTTAGAGTCGAAAAATTGCTTAGCGAATTTGGTTATTACATGTATAAGCTGGTGGAAACTCCGTTTATGTTGGAGAAAATCGATAACATAGGCGACGCGCGTTCTCCGGTGATATTTTGTCTACACAGCAGCGTAAAACCTCCTAAGTTGCCGCAGCCGAAAAGAGTTGGCATAGCCGAGCGTATTATGAATTTTTTCAGGTAGTGTGCTGTTGAAACTATCTAATATCTCAAAATTTATTAGGGGCCATGCGTTTAGCGTTGTTCGCAAGTTCCGTATGTGGATAAAAAGGTCGGATGAATTCGACGGCTTCTTTGCGAAAGTCGTTTCACTATTCATGAAACTATCGTTTCATACCACGAGATGGATTGTTGTTGGCAAGCATTTTCCTGAAGAATATCATAGTTCCGGTCGGCCATTTATAGTGTGTCTATGGCATGATCGCCTGATGCTGGCGCCCTGTGTTTGGAAATGGAAAAAACGACTGCACGTGCTGGCTTCCGATCACAGAGATGGTAGGCTGATAGCGAAGGTAGTGGAGAATTTTTCCATGCCGGCCGTACATGGATCCACCGGGAACGGTTTTTTAGCCGCAAAAAAATTAGTGCATCTCGCACGGAAAGGCGAATGTGTTGCTGTAATCCCAGATGGCCCCCTGGGGCCTAGGCATAAATTGTCGCCTGGGGTGGTTGTAATAGCAAAATTGGCAAAAACAGATATCCTTACCTTTAGTTTTTGTGTAAAAAGATATAATCGGCTGAATTCCTGGGATCGATTCATAATTGCATGGCCGTTCAATCGCGGAGTGATGGTATGGAACGCTCCTATTCGTTACAAGGATATAAAAGATCTTTCGGAAGAAGAGGCAGTAAAACTTGTGGAAGCCAGCATAAACGAGGCCTCGCAGAGAGCACATAGGATATTGACCAATGCATAAAATATATAAAATACTATCCTGTCTATTATCTCCGTTTTTGAGGCTATACTTCTATGGTAGATGTTTGTATGGCAAGGATCGCAGGGAATCGGTATGCAATCATTTTGGCGTGGCGACGCTTCCGCGTCCCAGAGGCAAGCTTCTATGGGTTCATGCTGTGAGCGTCGGGGAATCCACGGCTGCTCTTACCTTTATTCACCACATAAAGAAGCAATTTACTTATT
>JAITRK010000075.1 GCA_031288435.1 Holosporaceae bacterium | reverse complement strand
GTATAAAGAAGATGAAAAGTAACCAGTGTCTGAGGATTATACGCTACAATCGCTATTTGAAAAACTGCGGCAAGATTCTGGCGTAGAAATAAAAGTTTTGCGTCGTATGGCGGCAAATGTAAAAGGGCTTTCCTACGAAAAAATATTTCTCACAGCAGATAAATTACCGGTCGCTCTAGCAGAAAAACAGCAAATTTTTCATCTGTTAGCAAGGTACGAAAGCGGCGAGCCGCTGTCTAAAATTTTAAACTCGAAATTTTTTTGGAAACATGAATTTTTCGTGAACCAAAATGTGCTGGATCCCAGACCTGAAACGGAACTAATCATCGAAGCCGCTCTAGGACGGTTTAGCGCGCTTGACACACTGAATTTTCTTGATCTTGGTACCGGAAGCGGCTGTATCTTGCTCAGTTTATTGGGCGAATTCATTAATTCCAATGGTACTGGCATGGATATTAGTCCCGAAGCCATAGAGGTAGCTCTTCGCAATCGACGAACGCTAAAAATTGACAGAGCTAATTTTATCGTTGCGGATTGGAACAATTTTCCGGATCCAACGGAAAAATTCGATGCAATCGTCAGCAACCCGCCATACGTGCGCACATGCGATATTGCCCTACTTGATGAAAACGTTAGAAAATACGATCCCAAAATCGCGCTGGACGGAGGCCAGGATGGATTGGAAGCGTTTGTTGTTTTGGCGCGGATATCACAGGAACTATTGACCTCCGGCGGCCTTATATTTTTCGAAGTCGGGTTTGGTCAGGCCGAAAAAGTAGCAGATCTGCTGCGCAGAAATAGCTACAATCACATAACTTGTCTTAAAGATTTCAACGGCATAGATCGTGTAGTATCCGCAGAAAAGTAGCCAAAAACAAAATAGCATCCCAGGATGAATCAGATTGATTTCGTTGTCTGGCAAAAGCATGGCTCGCCGACGCGTCTACGCGACGAACCAATGCTCCTGCTAGCGAAATGCTATAACTAATCGTCAATAATGGCAAATATAATATGTAGAGTTTCCCTGTATACTTCGCCTGGCACTATAACTTCGCTATCGTTTACAAGCGATTTACCAGAGTCGCCAGTTCCAGTAAATTTTATTCCAAGATTTATGTGGTCACCTATAGCATAAGGAGCAGAAGCCTCGTTATTAATCTTTATGCACGGATATCCATAAATATTTTGAGGAATAATCGGTGAATTACTACTTCCATTCTCCTCCCCTTCATCAAGTTTGACAATTTGAAAAGGAATGTATGGGGCGCCTTCGTACTCACCTGATGCCCCATCTTTTCCCTTATTTACTAAACGAAACTCATTGCCACTACTATTGACGTACTCGCTTGGTTTTATTTTAATATTAATTCCACGCGGAAGTGGCGATTTAACCACAAAGGATAGAGGTTTTGTATCTGCTGGCGTGTAGTTAGAATAGAATTCAGACGAGAAATCCTCCATTGTGCCGAGCAGACAAAGACCACTTTTCAAAAACTTGCCATTGGCATCTGGTTTCACCACAAAGTTCAAGCTGTTGCCAGCAGGCGCTATATTCAGCTCAAATTCCTGAATTGCCGTTACAGATATCGCAACATCACTACCGCTCTCTCTGGCAACTGCAACATCGAACGTATATGACAGCGCGCACAAAACCACGCTGGCTAATGTTAGTTTTTTCATTTTTGTCTCCATGGTAATTTAGTGCAATTATTAGTCAGCTTTCAACGCAACGGAAGGCGGTGGTCGCGAGCAGTTGCCGACGATACGAATAATGCATGCATTAGCAGGCGATAATTTTAAAAACGAACACGGGTTGCTCCCTTCACCCATTTTTAAAAGGGTCAAGGGAGCCACCACTTCGCTAACGATAAAAAACACTAGTTTCATGTTTACGACAACAACAACTACAATAACAATCGGGGTCCATTATGACAGTAAAACATTAATTTTTTGCTAATAAATCGATATAATTATTGGAAAATCTTAAAATTTTTCTGGCTTATTTAGTGCGCACAGATAATTAACTTGGTTCAACCTTATGCATTATACATTTAGCAGGCCAAATCTGTTATTATTCGGAGGATTGATCATGAGATTTGACGATACGAAAAGTAGTTTTCTTTCCTTCGTTTTTTTCAACTAGAGAAGACTTTAGGGTTTTCCGCTGTTCTTGGGCTTTCAAAGGATTCCTGCGACTATGTGAAGAACTTTTTTTGTTTTTTTTAGCGGTCTTCACAAGCAGAATATCCTTTAGGTATATAATTTCCGACATATGAACCTCCATGATATAGTAATCCTAGAATGGTTTGGTAAAATTATGCTTAATTCCATCAAAAAAAATCTGCACCTACTATTGGAAGGAATTTTGAAGCAAGTAGAAGCGCAAAATATATTGATCGATATTTAATTGTTTTTTAATTTTTGTTTGATATACTTTGCAGCAATAACGAGTTTGCGTTTAGCGTAGTTAATATAGGAAGTAACATGAAAAAAATGTCGTTTTATTTTCCGGCACTTATAGTCGGAGTATTGTTCTTGGAAGATGCGTCAGCCGGCACTTCAATGCCGAGTTTCCTTGGCGGAGGAAATAAGGAAAAAGAAGGAGCCTCCCCGAGCGCAGATCCAGCGGGAACAAAAAGTGAAAGCGCCGTTGAATCGCCTGCAGCAGAGCCTTCTACCACAGCAGCCCCAACCGCAGCCACCAAAGTACCACCTGCAGCCGAAACTCCTGTGGTCACAGATACATCTGCTAAACCCTCGGCAGCTCCCGAGGCGGCAACACAGGAATTAGCCGAAGCCGAAAATAAAGAAAAACTAGCTAAAGGTGTTCTTGAAGAGGAACCGCAATCCGCGGAAAAGATAGCCGACGAAATAAAGAAAGCGGAAGCAGCCACATAATAATTTCATTTTTCATTCTCTCTTGACTTTGACTGCGGCTGGCCATCTATGATGATGGCGGTCGCAGTTTGCGTTTGGACCGCGGCAAGAAATAGTCAATAAATGGTCGGTTATGTTGTTTGCTACGTATTCCGCTGCGTTGCGTAATATATCTCGCGGAAAATTTTAAAGTGAGCACCGTACTTTTTCTCAAATGCCGGAACAGCCAGCGCCGAGCGCGCGCCTTCGGCCAGGTCTCCGCCCCAACTGTCGGGACCACCGCCGCTAGCTAGATACTCTCCGAATGCAACATTTCGAGATTTATCGCTGGTGCAGGTAAGAATAACGTCTCCTATGCCACCTAGTTCCAGAAATGTTTTTCGTTTTCCCCCCATCAGCAGCGCCAGTTTTATCATTTCTTCCAGTCCATCCACGATTAACTTCGCAACGGCGCTGCTGCCGCGTCCTGAGCCACGAAGTAGCCCGCAGCCCACAGCAAGGATATTTTTAAATACGCCGGCTATCTGCAGCCCTATTGGATCGTCAATTGGTTTTAGGAGAGAATCTGGAGTTGAGAGCCGCCGAGCAATTTCTTTTGATAGTTTCATATTTTTTCCGGCGATGCTTACGCCAAACGGTAAATGCCGCACAACCTCATGGGCAAAGGACGGACCTGAGAAGATTATAATGTCGTTGCTGATAATTTCCTCCGCCAATTCGCTCAATAATCTAGTTTTTTGAATATCCAATCCTTTGGAACACAGCGCAACTGGTGCCGCAAGGCGGTGTTTTTTCAGCTGGTGACAAACGACGTCCACGGCTCCGGCCGGAACGACAATAAATAGCAAATCTGCGTCGGCAAGCTCGCAAAAATCCATGGTACAGCATATGTTTTCAGCCAAAGGTACGTCTTGAAAGACTAAAGGATTAGAGTGAAGACAATTTATGGATTTTTCCACCTCCGCTGAGTCGCTCAGCAGAAGAATTTTCTCCGCTCTTCTGCTGAAACACTGCGCCAGCGCTGTTCCATAACTTCCGGCTCCTATTACTCCAATTTTTTCATAGCAATTCATGTATTTCTCTCCGTAACTCAATTATATTATTTTTGGAAAGCATGCTATATACTTCCGCCTATGAATGAAAATATCAAGCGAATATTGAAACTTTTATTAAAAAACACAACAGGAAACGTGTATTTTCAGAAAATGCGTGAATTCCTGTTGGCAGGCTATAGGAAATACCACAGGAACATAAACCTAACCAAAGAACAAATTCATGGATTTTACGATGTATCACTGTTGCTGCTATCCTACATAGTTGTTTCGCTACTGATATATCCTGATCAGAATCTAAAAAAATTTTTTACAGAAATTTTTTCGCTGCTGTGTATTTATGGAGCGATTTCTTTGTGGCTTGCGGAAAAAATTCCAGAAAATTCCAGCGGGAAATTTAGATTTATGCTGTGCGCGACTGTCTGCGTCGCTCCGGTGTTGTTCGTAAACAATACCGTTAGCGTATCACTTACAGCATTGCTTTTTATCATCCTAATTGAATTCGTGATGCTGGAATACATCGGAGGCCACCGGTTGTTCGACAACGGAATTCCGGCATATATAATTTGCGAAAACATGCATGATCTGCAGCAGATCATAGATTTCGGCGGCGGCCATAAGATTCTGGAGCTCATAGTTCTTTCAGAGGAATTTGCGCCGCGAAATAAGAATAAAAAAGTAAGCACGCTCGAATCGCTGGATGACGTTCGGGGATGGCTATCGAAAATTAATCGCCTGGCTTTTTTCCCAATTCCACGACGATTGCTGTATTTTTCAAAAAAAATTAATTGCAATACTTTGGCGAATCTGATGGCGCTGTCGGCAGAATTTTCGATTCCGTTGTTTAAAGTAGTCGCAAATGCGTCAGAGAAACCATGCACCGTAACAGTCGCTCCCATTTGTCTCGCTGATTTTGAGACAGTTAGCGTAACGGCTCAGGAAAAATCTGTCCTAACGACTGTTTTTAAAAACGCCACCGTGTGGATATGCTACGACGGGCGCGACGTCGTGCTGGACATTATCTATGCAGTCTCGTTCGCGTCGTCAGTGAACCTCACAATACTGTGCGAAAACGAAATGCTACTGGCAGACGCAGAACAGAAATTGAAAAGCCTGTGCCCTGGAAAGAATTACAACCTAAAAATCACCAGCCTAGATATGCTGTGCTCCTGTAATTCAAAGCCGGACATCCTATTTTATAACATGCCCGTAAAACTCGTAAGTGGCAGCGAAAATAACCTAAAAGAAGCGGTAATAAAAAATATACTCGAGACAAATAAATTAATAGAATTTGCCCATAGAACGCGGCTATCCCATGTTGTGATTCTTTCAAATCTAGAATCGTTGAACGCAAGCAATTGGATCGGAGCTACCCAGAGGATAGGAGAACTTATGGCGCAGTTCGCCGACTCCCGCAGCAGGAAACTTCACACAAAATTCAGGATTATTCGCATACCTAACAGCGCTACGGATCGAGTGGGAATCTTCGGGCAAATGATACGCTCATTGGAATCCAGTGGCCGCATAGATCTAAAATCACCTGATTCTGCCTTAACGAAAATATACTACCGAAAGGACATATTGCCGCTGGCAATTAAAATGATTGGACACTCCATGAAGGAATACGATTTTTCTTCCAGCGTCTACACTCTAATGCCTAAAGATAATGTTTTACTGGACGATTTAGTGGAAATTGTCTGCCATTTGTTCTGCCTCAGGAAAGAGACGGATGTTCGTATAGAATACGATGAATCCGAACCCATGAGCCTGGAAGATTTCCCAAATATTACTGAGGCGTTGGAGAAAACCAGCATGGGCAGCATAGTACGTACGAAGTTTTTGTGCCAAAACTTGGCTTCCTATGAGACTCTACCTCCAAGCATCGAAGAAATTAACACCATGAAAACGCGAGATTTGATTGCCTTGGTCTTCCAGAGCCTAACCGAAAAAATTGGGAAAACGTTCTCCGAGACAATAAAAAATTAACTTTTTCACTCACAAAAACGAATCGCAGCGGCAACTATTGCCATATTTCATCTCATTAAATTGAAAAAACCCTAACAGAAATCTCCGCGAGATTTTCGTTGTTAATATTTACTAACTGCGATCTCTTCGATCTTCACGCCAATAGTTAATTTACTGCTTTCCGGCACGATTTTCGCTTTCCAAGACATGTGAGTTTTTGGAGTAGTTGTATGATGCCTCGAGTTAATGTGAAGTTATTTGCATTTGGATCTACGCTGTCGGTTTTTTTTATGTGCTGCGACGCAGAGAACAGTCAATCGGCAGCGCCGGCAACCACAAAGCCGACGCTGGATTATGATAGGAAAACCTATTTCTCGCCCCACGATCTCTGCGAAAGCGAAATACTGGCGGCTGAAAAAGCCCATAATATACCAAAGAGATTGTTTCTGGCCATCGGGACTGTTGAATCTGGACGATCCGTCGACGGAAG
>JAITRK010000074.1 GCA_031288435.1 Holosporaceae bacterium | reverse complement strand
GGCGGTAATTTGTTCATCGAAGACGTGGATTGTAACAAATTATCGGACAAAGAAAAAACGCAGCTAAGGCTAACAAAAATAGGATTCGTATATCAATATCATCATTTATTGCATGAATTTTCTGCTCTGGAAAACGTCGTGTTGCCGCAGCTCATAAACGACGTTGGGAAAAGTGTGGCAATCTATAAGGCTGAGCGGTTACTGACAATGCTTGGACTGGAATCAAAAATCAGGGCGCGTCCATCCGAACTTTCCGGAGGCCAAAAACAGCGGGTGGCCATTGCCCGAGCATTGGCCAATGATCCGCTGATCCTATTGGCAGACGAACCTACAGGAAATCTGGATCAGGAAACAGCAGCGACTGTGTTTGGTGATTTGATCAATATTGTGGAAAAAACAGGCATGTCTGCTATCATTGCTACCCATAATCAGGAATTGGCCGAAAAAACGACGGCAAAATATTCTATCTTAGACGGAGTTCTGATGCAAAAATGACGAACGGATTCATTCACCTGCGAGTACATTCCGCCTATTCTTTGGCAGAAGGAGCCATAAAAATAGATAAACTGGTATCGCTGTGCGAGAAACATTGCATGCCAGCCGTTGCAGTTACTGATACCAATAATTTATTTGGGGCGATGGATTTTTCGCTAAACTGCGCTAAACGCGGGATACAGCCGATCATAGCCTGCCAATTGAACGTGCAGCATCCTAAAAAACGGGACTACCCAACGAGTATTTTACTCTACGCCAAGAATTCAAATGGTTATCAGAATCTAATTCAATTGGTATCGCATGCTTATTTGTACTCCTCGGCAGATACCTATCCGGAAATATCGTTGGATATGCTCTCCAGATATTCCAATGACATAATTGCTGCCACCGGCGGCGTCTATGGATCGCTGGGAGCGTTTTTGCTGGAAGATGATTTAGACGGAGCCCTGGAATATCTGTTATTTCTCCAGAGATGTTTCTCTGATCGATTGTATGTCGAACTATCTCGGCACAACAATCCGCTGGAGGAACGCATAGAAGAGTCGGCCATCAAACTGGCCTATGACCAAAACATTCCGCTGCTGGCCACAAATAACGTAAGTTTCCCGACGGCAGACTATTTTAACGCCCACGACGTTCTAATTTGTATTGCGCAGGGAAAAACCATCTACGATGGCGATCGATCCACTTCCTCGCCGGAGTTTTATTTTAAATCTCCGGAGGAGATGTCGGAATTATTTGCCGATCTGCCTGAGGCATTGGAAAACACCGTTGTTTTGGCCCAGAGATGCAGTTTCTGCCTCTCCAAGAAAAAGACAGCCATGCCGCAGTTTAAAATTCTAGACGGCAAGAATCAGGACGAAACGCTTCGAGAGCGATCCATGGCCGGACTCGCCACAAGGCTGAAATCTTTTGAAAGCAACGAAAATTTTGATGATACGAAGCAAAAATATTTCGCTCGGCTTCAATATGAACTGGATATGATAAAAAAAATGGGCTTCAGCGGATACTTCCTGATAGTTGCCGATTATGTTCAGTGGGCCAAATCCAAAAATATACCGGTGGGGCCGGGTAGGGGCTCCGGAGCCGGTTCCATCGTTGCCTGGTCTATTGAAATTACCGACGTGGACCCGATACGTTTCAAGTTGTTTTTTGAGAGATTCCTAAATCCAGATCGCATATCGATGCCAGATTTCGACGTCGATTTTTGCCAGGAACGGCGTGACGAAGTAATAGACTATGTCCAGAAAAAATATGGCGAAAAATATGTGGCTCAGATAATAACCTTCGGGAAATTGCAGGCTCGCGCCGTTGTGAAGGATGCCGGGCGTGTGCTGGCCATGCCATACGGATTTATGGATAAAATATCAAAGATGATTCCATTTCATCCATCAAATCCGGTAACTCTGCAGCAGGCCATCGATTCCGAAGAGGCGCTGCGAACGCTTATGGAATCTGATCCACAGGTCAAAAATATGTTGGGAATAGCGCTGAAACTGGAAGGACTGTACCGCCATGCGTCTGTGCACGCAGCCGGAGTGGTAATTTCTGACAAAAATCTACTGAATATTGTGCCGCTGTATAAAGATAGCAAAGCGACAATGCCGGCGACACAATTTTCCATGAAATATATTGAGGATGCCGGCCTTATAAAGTTTGATTTCCTCGGATTAAAGACTCTTACGGTAATCCAAAAAATTCTCGATACTCTGAAAAAGAGAGGAATCAGCTTTGAAGCTCAGGAAATTCCTCTGGACGACAGAAAAACCTTCGAACTTCTGCGCAGCGTAAATTGCGTCGGTGTGTTCCAAATAGAAAGCGTTGGCATGAAAGACGTGCTGCGCAAGTTGCAACCGGATCATGTGGAAGATCTTATTGCGCTGGTAGCTCTCTACCGCCCGGGTCCCATGGACGATATTCCGAAATACATAGCCTGCAAACACGGCATTGAGCCAATCAAATATTTGCATGAAAAACTTGAGCCAATTCTGGCCGAAACCTACGGCGTAATGGTGTATCAGGAACAGGTAATGCAAATAGCGCAGGAAATCGGCGGCTATACGCTCGGTCAGGCAGATATTCTGCGGCGCGCCATGGGGAAAAAAGATAAAAATGAAATGATCGCCCAGAAGAAGCGATTTATCGATGGCGCAGTGGCTCGCGGTGTATCCATGTCTGTTGCCGAGAATCTATTTGAACAGATGAGTAAATTTGCCGGCTACGGATTCAATAAATCCCATTCCACGCCCTATGGATTACTTACCTATCAAACTGCGTTTCTCAAGGCCAACTATCCGCTTGAATTCTATTCGGCTGCCATGACTCTGGATTCCGCCAGCGTCGATAAGCTGTATGCCTACTGCAATGACGCCAAGAAAAATAACATAACCGTCCTTCCGCCGGACATTAATTTATCAGCCAATGATTTTATAGTAGATTATGAAACAAACTCCATTCGCTATAGTTTGACTGCCATAAAGGGAAGCGGGGAGAATGCCGTTCGAGATGTGGTCTCGGAAAGAGAGCGCAATGGAAGTTACCTATCAGTTTTTGATTTTGTTGAAAGATTACTGCCGTTTAAAATCATAACGCGCAGAACAATGGAGAATTTCATAAAAGCCGGCGCGTTTGATAGATTGCACCCAAATAGAAATCAACTTTTTAGCTCTCTGGACAGAATTATGTCCATAAAAGTGGAAGAAGAGCAGGCGCTTTTGTTTGAGAAAAACTATCCGGAACTGGTTAAAGTCCCAGAATGGGGCGATAATATAAAAATGCAGAACGAATTTGCCGCCGTAGGATTCTATGTTTCATCACATCCGCTGCAGCAGTATGAAAATCAACTAAAGAAGCTTGGATTTCCTACCATAGCGGAGGCAATGGATATGCAAAAGTCCACAGTGGCGGTCGCCATAAGCGGCGTCATTCATAAAACGGCCAAAAATCAAACGAAGTTTTGTATTCTGCAGGTATCCGACATGTCAGGAATTGCTGAAGTTACATTGTTTTCGGAGACATTGGCGAGCTGTAGAGATTTGCTAGAAGTAGGAAACATTGTTATACTAGACGTGGTATGTCAGCGAAACGAAGAAGTTGTCAAGATGACGGCGGACAAAGTACAAAAATTTGAAGACGCCTATAATCGAAATACCACTATTACTAATCAAGCAGCTGCACCCACTACCGTTGCTCCAGCAAAAAAGAAACGCGAATGCGTCGATGGCATACAGATAAAAATTAGTTCAGTAGCCCAGCTGTCGGCTGTAAAAATCCTCCTTGATAATTTTAAAATCGGTGGTAATGTAAAAATGGAAATAATAGTCGACGATAAAAAAATATTTTTGCCCGACAATTATTATGTGACAGTCTATGATGTACTGGATTTGAAAAACGCAGTCGGCGTCGACAATGTTGTCGTAAAATATGTGGAATTAGACTGAAGGTAATAGATGTTTGAAAAATTATACGCCTGGATACTGAAGAAAGCGGAGAGCAGACACGCATCCAAGATATTGATGTTTGTATCATTTATAGAAAGCTCTTTTTTCCCCTTTCCGCCGGATCCTCTATTGGCAGTGGTTGTTGCCAAAGACGTGGACAACTATGCACGTTATGCGCTGCTGTGCAGTGCAGCGTCTGTGGTGGGCGGACTTTTGGGCTACTACATCGGCTACGCGTGTTTTGACCTTATAGGCTCCACGCTGCTCAAATGGCTTGATCAAATCGACAATTTTAACAGGATAGTACAATCTGAAGCCTTTAATAAATACGCTTTTTGGCTGATTTGCGCCAAAGGACTGACGCCGATTCCATACAAAGTAGTTACAATCGCCAGCGGATTTACAAAAGTGGATTTGCTAATCTTCACGTCTGCTT
>JAITRK010000058.1 GCA_031288435.1 Holosporaceae bacterium | reverse complement strand
TATACCAACCGTTTCGCTACCAGCAGAGCATAGTTTTGATATTTTAGAGTTTGCTCTATGTTTCAGCAGTAGCGTAACTGGACCTGGCAAAAAATGTTCTGCCACCAGCAGCGCAAAATCGTTGATGAAAACATCCTTGGAGGCTCGTTCCAGAGATTGATAGCAAACGCTCAGCGGCTGGGTCTGCGGACGTTTCTTCATAGAGAATACGCGAGCCACGGCAGCATCGTCGTAGGCATTTCCACCTAGGCCATACACAGTTTCAGTAGGAAACGCCACCGGATTCCCGCGCGCAATTTCATCTGCAGCAAACTGCAAATTTTCCCGTGTCGGCGACAGCAGTTTTACGGAATCGGACATGGCTGCTAGAGCAATCGGCTCTGTGTCCAACCGCCACCCAACGCTTTGCAAAGATCCACTACGGAGTTCAAGTGACTCTGAAGCGCGCCAACCAGTTCCATTTCTGCGGAAAGCAGCCCTCTTTCCACATCCAACAGATCTAGCAAACCAATAAGACCAGATTCTTTTTGAGACATGGCCAGGTTATAACTTTTCTTTAGAGCGTTCACCTGCCGCGTTCTAGAAATAACAATTTCACTGTTTTTCCTGTGCGAAACGAGTGAATCCAACACTTCTCTAAATGCCTTTTTTATGGTTCCAGCGTAGATTAGCGATGCTTTTTGGTAATTTATTTCCGCCTTTTTCGTTAGGCATGATATCTTGCCGCCGTTAAATATCGGCAGGGAGAAACCGCCGGTAAATTTCCACATATCGGAATCGCCACTGAATAGGCTGGTCAACGATTTACTCTCAAATCCATAGGCTCCTGTAAGCGAAAAAGATGGGAAATACAGCGCCAGAGCCTCGCCTATGGCGGCATTGGCAGCGATTAGTTGCCCCTCAGACTGCAGAACGTCCGGCCTTCTAGTTATTAGATCGGATGGGACCCCGTCCGGCACATTAGACGGAATGCGCAACCGCTCTATGGACGCGCCGCGATTGATTTTTTTGGATATGATCTCCCTTGGCGAACAGCCGAGCAGCGCTTTCAGCGCTATTTCTGCCTTTGTCAGAGCAACTTCCAGATCTAGAACTGTAGCTTTTACGGACGCCATTTCGGCTTCCACGCGCAGACAATCCAATTCGGTGCAGTAGCCGTTCAGAAATCTATTTCTATACACCACATAGCTCTCTTCGCGTGACTTTAGCGTTCTAGTGGCGATGGCCAACTTCGCGTCCAGCGCTCTGATGGAAAAGTATGTCTTGGCCACATCGGATGTAACCGCCAACATCACGACTTCTCTTGCAGCTTCTGAAGATAGCAAAAGAGCCATGGCCGCCTCGTCAGCTCGACGATATTTCCCGAAAAAATCCAGTTCATAGGAAATGCCAACAGTTCCGAGATAATCTATGGCGTCCTTTGCCGTCGCCGACATGTTGCGAGATGGGTGCGTTTTTCCAACAGACATTTCTGTCTTAACAGACGGCAGCAGGCTAGACGTTGCTATCCCTGCCTCAGCTCTGGCAATCTCGATATTAGCCACCGCCTGCTTCAAATCGGCGTTATGTTCGATGGCCTGTCTCTCCAGTTTGTCCAGCGTAGTGTCTTTAAATACCGTCCACCATTCTGTTCGCATAAACTTTGCGATGGTTTCGTCGACAGCTTTCGATTTTTTGTCGATGGCTGGCATATCCATTTGCGGCTGCTGATAATCCGGCCCCACTTCGCAGCCAGTTAGAAAAATTGTTAGAACTGCTGCTGAATAAATTTCGCAGTTACGCATGATTCCCCGCTTTCTTTTTTAGATTTTCACTAATTCTTGTTACCAAAATAAACATCAACGGTATGAAAAGTGGAGCCAGCACAGTTGCTCCGATCATACCTCCGACCACTCCAGTTCCTAGAGAATTTCTGCTGCCGCAGCCCACTCCAGAACTAATCATAAGCGGTATGCACCCCAGAATAAACGCCAGCGACGTCATAACAATAGGCCTGAAGCGCGTCGCAGCAGCCTTTATTGCCGAGTCAATTATGGATTCTCCGGCCTCCCGAAACATAACGGCAAATTCCACAATAAGAACTGCATTTTTGGCTGATAGTCCTGTTAGTGTTATGAGCGCCACCTGGAAATATATGTCGTTGCTGTATCCTCTTAGCGCCACTGCCAGCGCCGCACCAAATATGCCAAACGGGACGGCGAAAATAATTACGAAAGGCAGCGACCAGCGCTCATACAGCGCAGCAAGTATTAGAAACACCACCACTAACCCAAGCAGCATTGCATTGACAAAATTTCCACCAGCTAACTTCTCCTGATATGCGGAGCCCGTCCAGGACAATTTATACTCGTCACCGAGAACTCTTTCGGCAACCTCCTCCATAGCAGCTATTGCTTGTCCTGACGTAAAGCCGGGCGCCGGACTTCCCATAACCTTCGCAGCCGTAAACACATTGAACCTATCGACAACATCCGGACCAACGGTCGGCGTAAGTTTTACGAACGACGACAACGGTATCATGACATTTTTATTGGATTTAACGTAGATTTCACTTATTTGTTCAGGATAGGAGCGGTACTTACCTTCTGATTGTACCATTACTCTGAATCCGCGTCCAAATTTTGAGAAATCATTGATATATTTAGCGCCGAATGTGGCAGCCATGGTATCGTAAATTTCATTTACCGGAACATGAAGGGACATTGCTTTCAGCGTGTCCACCTCCATATTAAACTGTGGAGAACTGGCGTTAAATGTTGTGTTGAGGCCCGTCAATTCCGGCCGCCGTGACGCCTCGGTGATAAACTCCCTGACCTTGCCGTCAAGAGCCATGCTGTTCGTATCTCCTATTCTCTGAATATATCCTTCGCATCCGCCTGTAACGCTCATGCCGACGATTGGAGGAGGAACAAAGGCCAGGACCATTCCGTCGGTAATTTTTCTACCTATGCCGAATATTTTCCTCACAATATCCTTGGAGGAAGTCCCGGGAGCCGTTCTCTGGCTCCAGTCTACTAATTTTACAAACATTGTGGCAGCATTGGTGGCGATGGAGCTGCCCAATATGCTAAAACCAGCGATAGTCGAAGAATCGCTTACGGATGGATCCTTGATTACGGCGTCGGCAACGTATTGAATAACTTCCTGCGACCTATTGATGGATGCGCCTGGATCCATTATGGCGCCTATCATAACCACTCCTGGATCCTCGTCTGGCACAAGGGTTCCCGGGATTCTCTGAAGCAGAAAAGCCGCAGCCAATAGAATTGCGATCAGCCCGATAAACGATATTAAAATATTATTTACTAAATATTTCACAATATGCAGGTATGCTGCAGTAGTCTTTTCGAAAAGCGTATCAAAAACACGAAAAAATTTGTTGGCAGCTATTTTAGTTTCGCCGCCATGCGTTCCCATGAACATTGCGCAGAGCGCCGGAGTTAATGTTAGCGCGCATACGCCGGATATGACGACTGAAATTGCTATGGTTATGGCGAATTGCTTATACATCGTACCCGTCAATCCACCCATAAACGCCACAGGAATGAATACAGCGCACAGAACCAGTACAATGGCCACAAGCGCTCCAGCCACTTCATCCATGGCCTTGGCGACAGCGTCTCGTATTGGCATTTTTTCAGTGGCCATGAGTCGCTCCACATTTTCTATTACAACAATGGCGTCGTCGACAACTATGCCTATGGCCAGCACAAGCCCGAACAGCGTCAATGTATTTATGGAAAACCCAAACAGCATCATGCCGGCAAAAGCTCCTATTATAGATACCGGAACTGCCAGACATGGTATAATCGTCGCTTTGAAACTCTTCAGGAATAATAAAACAACCGCAAAAACAAGCACCATTGCTTCAAACAGAGTTTTTATAACCTCTTTTACGGAATTTTTTATGAATCCAGTGGTGTCAAAAACCGTCTTATAACCAATGCCATCTGGAAATTCTTTGGACAGCGCTCCCAATTTTGCATTTACTCTTTCGGCAGTGGACAGCGCGTTTGCTCCAGGAGACAGGGAAATCATCATTGGAGCTGCATCGTAGCCGGCGCTTTTGGCTATTATATCGTAGGAAGCTGCCGCAAGAGTCACCTCCGCAACGTCTTTCAGACGCAACGACGTTCCATCCGGATTTGCGCGTAGAATAATGTTCTCAAATTGCGCAACATCGGACAATCTACCAGTGGTAGTAATAACATAGCTGCGCTCCACCCTCAAATCTGTCGGATTCTTCCCTATAGCTCCCACGGAACGCTGTAGATTTTGAGCCGATACGGCAGCTATGATATTGTTGGTGCTCAGGCCCATTTTCGCCATTTTATCCGGCTTTAGCCATATTCTTATGGAGTAGTCGTTGCCAGCCATAACGTTCACGTCGCCAACGCCTTCAAGTCTTTTTAGATGATCCACAACATTTAAAATGGCATAGTTCCCAACGTATGTTGAATCGTAGCGGCTATCGCTGGAATAGAGACACAGCACCTGCAACATGGAGGAAGATCTTTTGTTTACGGTCACTCCAAGTCGGCGCACGTCTTCCGGTAGAGTGGCGGTAACCATCTGCACGCGGTTATTTACGTTAATCATGGCCTTGTCCGGATCAGACCCGACCTTGAAAAATACGGAAATTGTCGCCTTACCGTTGCTGGCAGCTGAGGAACTCATGTATATCATATCCTCAACGCCGTTTATTTTTTGCTCCAGCGGAGCGAGGACAGATTCTGATATAACCTCAGGACTCGCTCCAGGGTAATTTGCGTCTACGCATATCGTTGGAGGCGCAAGATTCGGATATTGTTCCACCGGCAAATTAACAATGGATATAACGCCGGCAAGCGTAATGATGAGCGAAACCACTGAGGCAAAAATCGGCCGATCTATAAAAAAACGACAAAACATTGAGAGCTCCTTTCGCTGTTACTTCGTCGATTCGGTCTCTTTTATCACAGGATTTACCGGAGTTCCCGGGCGCGCCTTTACAATACCTTCTGAGACGACGACGTCGCCCTCCGCCAGGCCATGGTCCACTATAGCTTGATTACCAACAACTTCAGCCTTTATCGGACGCGTCTCGATCACATTATCTCTGCCAACTAAATACACAACATAGCCCATTTGGGTTGGAATTAGAGCCGAAACAGGAATAACCATAACGTTTCGATACTCGGCGCCAATAATTTTTACGCGGACGAATTGGCCTGGCATCAGTAACTTGCGATCTTCGCTGTTTTGGACTTCCGCTTTCAGCGACACGCTGGATGTTAACTGATCTTCGTTGCTATCCACAAAAATTATCTTTCCCGGGTACGGATACTTTACTCCATCCGGAGTTATAACCTCAACAATATATTCCCCTCCCTGCGGAAGAGACACCTTTCCGTCCATATGATTCATGGCGACCCTCCTCCAGGCGGATCCGGAAATCGAAAAAATAGCATGCAGCGGATGAATCTGCACCATGGTGGTAAGCAAACTGGAGTCTCCGGCTGTACCCACCAGATTTCCAACGGATTGCGCCTCTTTGCCGACAATTCCAGAAATTGGAGCTTTTACCGCCGTATATCCGATGTTAATTTCCGCCTCTTTCGCCTGTCCTTCCGCTACTTTGAGATTGGCTTCGGCGCTTTCTAGAGCTGATAGAGAATCATCGTAGTCCTTTTGGCTAATGGCTTTTGCATTGTGCAACTTCTGCATCCGATCATAGTCACGGCGAGCTTTTTTCACCTCGGATTCTGCCTTAGCCAGCGCGCCCTTGGCTTTTGCCAGCGCAGCTTCGTAGGGCGCCGGATCTATTTCAAATAACTTATCGCCCTGCGCCACATACTGCCCTTCGCTGAATAGTCGCGTCTTTAGTATTCCTCCAACCTGCGCTCTCACTTGTATTTCCAGAGAACCGGTAATTTTTGCAGGAGCCTCCATGATAAGGGGAACGTTTGTCTTTATTACTTTGGCAACACCAACCAGCTGCGGTGGCGTCTGCGGACGCTGTTTTTCATCGTCGCACCCGCAGACAGCCAACAACGCCATAAGCGCCATGCAAATGGATCTAACTTTATATGGATCAAACACAATGCCCTCCACAAACCACATCAACGGGAAACCCAACGATTATCCTCTGGTTCTAGATTCAAGTCAATTTCCCTTTTTTCTCATAACTGCATGGCGCTAATAGGACTTTAACAGCAATTATCGCAATACTAAACTAATACTCGAGAGGATATTATTATTGAGTATTACAAATTGCAACATGGCGTTACGGTTTTGGACGATAATTAAAAAAGTCTTTCTCCTTATCATCCTCTGTCGCATTAGTCATACCATCTTCATAGTATTTATTTTGGAAGGTTTCTAAAGTATCCATATTGAAAAGCTTTCTTTCGATAACATAGCCGTCTTTTATAATTAGCTTTTCTCCTTTTATTATCCAATCACCAGTACCAGGATCCCAGGCCGACGGAAACATTCCAATTCCATTATTATAAAATATAAATCGTATTTCTTTGGCGTAGAACTGAAAAATCTCTCCAAACCTGCTTCTGGCGCAGATCCTCAGCGAAGCATAGTTATTCCCGTCGAAACGTAGCGGACACGACAAAATTCCTTTTTCACTATCCCAAAGGATTCCGTCATAATGCATGATTTTGTAGATCAATTTGAAGAAATTACCTGCAGTGCCATTGTATAAAAAAGCCATACTTGGATACATGAACCCAGTTGCCCCAATGGCTTTTGGCATATTGTCCCCAAGATACGCAATAATACGTTCGTTGGTGATGATCCTGGAGCGATTTCCTTCATTAAAGACAAGCGTATACAAAAAAGTTCCCATATCAGGAACTTTTTTTCTAGCTTTAGTGTATAACATGATCGCCAATTTCTCCATCACAGTTTTCGGCTGAGAAGCAGAAGGCATATCTTTATCAGGCGCAAAAACATTGAATATTTTTACAGGCACAGGTTGCTGCGGATACGTAGGTTGCGATGAAGATGAGTTATATGGCTGATAATTTTGCTCCTGGCTAATCATACTGTACTGTTGATACTTTTGGGGAACAAACTTCCTGATGTCCCCGGCATCAATATTCAATAACGTTTCCAAAGCGGCCTCAAAAAGCTGATGATTGTCAAGTTCCATGCCGCTAGCTTCCGCCAACAATAGACCTATCGCTATTCCGATAGTACGCTTAATCATAATAAAACTCCATTTTACAAAAAAAACACTTAGAAAGTATAGTAAACAAAAAATTAATTGCAAGTATTTATTGTTTTTTAGAATTATTTAAGCAATGTAGGAATTAAAATTTATATAGACACGTAGGGCTACAGAAACTGCAAGTATTTTTCATTAATACATCCTAGCTTATGCTGCAGTGGAATCAATCTAATCTATTTTTCAGGCAGAAAAAATAAACTACAAAAATTTACGACAAAGGTATATAATCATCCATACTTTACACAAAATTATCTTGGATATCGTAGCTATGAAAATTTTATTACTCGGAGGAGATGGCTTTATTGGGCGCAATATTGCGGAGGCATTGCCCGGCAATTTTAGACGCTATTCTCTGGGACGCTCTCCTTCTCCATTTAAGACAAACGACAATCTTTTTATAAAAGCAGATATCTACAATGATAGAATAGACGAATTCTTTGATGTATATATTCATTTAATAGACAACGATCCAGGCAGAGAACTATTTCTCATAGAAAATATAAATCCAAATGCCCATGTAATTTTATTTTCGTCTGCAGTAATCTATGCCAACCCGCTTTCCGAATATGCTCAGAGGAAACGACAGTTAGAGAAAGTCTACGGCGAGCACTGCAAAAAACTGACGATCCTACGACTATTTAATGTTTATGGTAGATATCAAATTCCTCGTCGCCAGGGAAGCTTGATTGCAAACATTTTATACAATCATGTCAATAATATTCCGATTGAAATCAATAATATGAATACGGAAAGAGACTTTATGTTTGCAGGAGATATTGCAAAGTATATAGAATCCATTATTGAGCATTCTCTCTATGGAACCTATGATTTGGCCACCGGCAGCATGTATTCTCTGAAAAAATTGTGCGCCGTCATACAAAGTGCATTGTCTATCAAGCTGAACATTGTAGAGCTGAAGCAAACGGCGGACAGCGGCTGCCCACATGCCGCCAGGATTGTTCCTTGCAATGTCCAAAATTGCAGCCTAGAATTTGGGTTAGAGAAAACATTTGATTTTTTTAGGAAAAATAACGAGATTTTGAAAGAATTGCTATCATGAAGAATATAATCATAGTGGGAGCAGGAATAGCTGGAAATCTTCTAAAAAACGATATTGAACATAATCGCCATGACATCAATATTGTTGGTTTTATTGACGATGAAGCAGTGTTCGGCGCAGATAAAATCCTTGGAACCATTGATCAGCTTTCCGCCATTACCAAAAGCAATGGTAGCGTAGACGAAATTGTAGTTGCACTGCCGTCTGCCGATGGCAAATTAATGCGCAAGATTATTTTAAATCTACTGGATAACAAAATTCCATTGAAACTAGTGCCACGAACGCAGGAAGTGATTAGTAAAGAGCTAGTCACCTATGACAATACAAAAAGTTTTTCCTGCGAAGATTTTCTCGGAAGAGCATTTAGAAAAAATGAGACCTGCGCTCTCACGTCCATATATGGCGGTAAAAAAGTATTGGTCACCGGTGGCGCCGGTTCCATAGGATCGGAAATCGTGCGCCAACTACTGGATCTGGGCGTAAAACAGGTAGTTATTTATGATAGTTCGGAACTAGCAACATTTAATCTGGATCAAAGACTGAAAGAGCAAAACGTTCCCGTAGAACAATATAAATTAATACTTGGAAACATCGTCAATAAACATAAAATAAATCGCATCATTGCGGAAGAATCTCCGGACATTATTTTTCACGCTGCGGCATACAAACACGTTTACCTGATGGAAGATAATGTCGACGAGGCAGTCGTTAATAATGTTCTGGGCACGAAAAACGTCGTCGACTCGGCCATCGGAAATGGCATAAAGGATTTCGTATTCATTTCCACAGATAAGGTTGTGAATCCAACCAGCATTATGGGAGCAACCAAAAAACTTGGAGAGTTCTATATTAAACAACTGGAAAAAAACGGCTCGACAAAATTTAATATTGTACGATTTGGCAATGTGATAAATTCGAATGGTTCAGTTTTACCATTGTTTGAATATCAATTGGAACAATATCAATACCTTACAGTTACTCACAGAGACATAAAAAGATTTTTTATGTCCATAAGAGAGGCGGCGCAGCTAGTTATTTCATGTCTGCTGAGTAGCAATGAAGGAGAGATTTATATTCTAAATATGGGAGAGCTGATTGAAATATATGAAATAGCACAGTGTTTGATTCGTAGTAAAAATTTAATCCCGGATCGAGACGTGAAAATAAATATCGTGGGGCTCAAAAGGGGAGAAAAGATTGTGGAGGAGCTGTTCACAAGAACAGAAATCGAAAATCTAGAAATTACTGAACTAGACAATATCTATAGATTGAAAAACCACGATAAATGCCCAAAAAACATTAATAGCATCATCGAAGATCTGGAGAAACTTATCGCTGAACATGCCCCGCAGAATAAAATGCGATCATACATGCATGGCATATTTGCGACCGTTAGGGCCTAGCTGAACGAGACAGATTATAATGGTATTTCAATAGATTATCTATTTGTCCTAGCACGGTATCGCTGTCAAATCTACCTATCCATTCATCTATGTTTTTTGAAAATTGGTCGGCGACCATTGTTCTTGCGTCAATTTTTATCATTATATTTTTTAATTCTCGTACGTTGCCTGGCTCGAATAATACTCCGCATTTTCCATTGTTTAGTAATTCGCGAGGCGCCGTTGGACAATCTGATGATACTGCGATTGTTTTCAATATCATGCTTTCGACTATTACCAGCGGAGAGCCTTCTTCCCTTGACGATAAAATGGATGCTTTTGCGTTTTTTATTAGGACGTATGGTTCGTTAATTTTTTGCAGGAAGAAAATTCTTTCTTCAAGTTTATGATACATAACTATACTTTCCAATCTCTGTTGATCAGGCCCCTCGCCAACGAAATATAATTTTGTCAGCGAGGATGTTTCATTGATAAATTGCCTATACGCTTCAATAACAGTGTCAAGATCTTTATCATTTGATAGGCGAGAGACCACAATAAAATAATCATTTTTCAAAAGCTCAGCGTCTGTTTTTAAAGAGTGTTTTTTTGCGTCGGAGCTGGCGCTGGATTTTATTTTTTCTACGTATAGAGGAATATATATAGTTTTGAATTTATTTTTTAGCTCCGGCAAGTATTCTGTCATGTCTACTCGTAACTTATTGCTAATACAAATGATTTCATCGTAGATGGAATAATCAACTTTGACGTCCTGGGTTAAAAACTTGAACGAACAATGAAGCCAAACTATTTTGGGCTTATTTTTTATTTTTTTGATCCTATTTTGCATGCATCCATTTTTAAAATCGATGATAATATCAGCCTTTTCAGCGTAGCTAAGAAACAATTTATTGTTCAGATATCTGTTGGAAAAACGTCTAAAAAAACGCAATACATTTCGGCCGAATCCAGCGTTTTTTTGCTCATCGTACAAATGTTCATACACAATGATCCCATTGCTTTTAAAAAAATCCAAAAAATATGGATCAGTTATTCTGGTTTTACACCAAACAGCAATATCATAATGGTTAGTTTTCAAAAGACCCGTTGCAATTTCCTGGAAAGCCTTCTCCACTCCTCCCATGATTATACGATCGTGACAAAAAAGTAATTTAACTTTTTCCATAATTATGCTGCGGTCTTTGGCAGAGAATACGTGACCATGCGAAAGTGCAGTTCCTTCGTCTCGTTCGGCTCCAGATGCAGGCGCCACAGTGGTTTATCAGAATTCTGCATTTCAAAATTTTCCTTGGAAACGCGCCACTGGCCGCTGAAATCCACTTCCACTGACACAGTAATAGCGGTAGACTTGCAATTTTTCAGAACAACGCTAATCCAATTCTCTTGATCTTTTTCGGATATTTTTCTGGCGTCAGTCAGCCTGGCACTCCCAATCACTTCGCCGTTGCTGTCTCCGATTTCAAATGCCAGGTCTGCGCCGCGACGAATGGACGACAGGTTTTGTTTGCCAAGGAAATTCCTTTCGCCATGCATTCTATAAAAGAGAAGCACATCGCCATCGAAGTTTGCATCCAAGCCGGCAGCTGTTGCGTTTTCCACAATCAGAAGATTTTTTACAACTAGATTTAATTCTTTTGCCGTAGTTGCCGTCGTCGATCCGTAAATGGCATTGAATGGAACTGTTATTGCATATTCTTGACGCGGCTTTATTTCTTTGGTTGTCTTTAAAATACAAGTGGAATCCGCGTTATTTTTTATGCTTAGGTTTCTTTTATAGCGGAGCAGCGATCTGTCGCCACCATTATTTTCACAGTTGCCACCGAAACTCGGACTCGCTGCTGCAAAAATTATCTCTGCATCATCTATGTCATAGCCAGACTTGTTCTCTACCAGCGCCTGAGAAATAATGTCTATTCGATCCATCTTTTCAAACACGTCGACGAGGCAAGTGTGTTTCCAATAAATATTTTTGGTGAGATAGCTTATTTCGATTTCAAGATCGTCGGCTTCTGTTACGTCAAAGGTCAAATCCAGCGAGTTTTGCCCTGAAGATTTTTGCGATTTTTCTCCAACTGCTATGCATTTTTTTAGCGACAATACAAAGTGCTTGTCGTCTACTTTTATTATGGCGTGGTGCTCGTTGTTCTCCAGAAAAATACCCAGTAGCGTGCCTTTTTCCATGCTTCCGGAATCAGAACGCTGATAGAACACTTCTTTCCCAACGGCGTTGCTGAAAATCTCCAGCCGCGACGGTTCGTTTCCGTCAACGGAGAAGCTTCGCACGACTATCTTGCCTTTTTTCGGCGTGCGAAAATTTATAGATTCGCGATCGAGTCCAGCATACAAATTATCGAAGGTAATTTTATTCACACCAGAAACTGTTTTTATGCGGCGACGATCCTTTACCAAACACACGCCGTTTCGATAGCAGATCATGGTTATGTCTTTTTTATTGTTTTTTGTAGATTTTGTCTGCGACTGCCCCTCCGGCAGAACGACTTTTCGTGTAATGCTAGGGCCCGCTTCCTCGTGGCTAACCTTTGATCTGCTTTCCACCGGAGCAACTTCGGCAGAAGTATTCTCCCGGGGTTCGTCAGCTCGACAAACCCAACAGCCAACGAAAAGCGCAGAAATAGCCAGGAACAAATCTTTCTTTCTAGTGGTAAGACTACACATCGCTATCCATGACTAAACATCGTCGTCTTCCTCGGTATCTGATTCATCATAATGCCCGTCGCCTCGCGACATTATCCTTACTTCATCATCGCATACCAACGCATATTGTACAGATTTAAGCTCTATTTCGCCGCTTTTTATCCTGCCATAGGTATCCAACACTAATTTCTGTTTTTCCTTTGACAGTTTATGAAAGAACATTTCTCCGTCCAAATGTCCGCATTCATGCTGCAGACAGCATGAAAGAAGACCGCTTGCATCAGATATCGTTTGCTCTTTGAATTTTTCGTCCAGATATTTTACTGATACGGTTTTATAACGCTTTACGATTGCGTACACACTTGGAAACGATAAACACCCCTCCGACGAATCAATTTTTTCCTTCGAATGAGCGACTATCTCCGGATTTAACATTCGAAGCTTTACATAACTGTTTTTACCGTTGGCGTCGATACAATTAAACTCAATTACCACCAAGCGTTTCGACAGCCCTATT
>JAITRK010000005.1 GCA_031288435.1 Holosporaceae bacterium | reverse complement strand
CTTTTGCCCTCAATATCGGAGTTACCGGCTGGATGTTTTTTCGTCTCTCGGAACGAATTACATTTCTTGAGCAGCGACTATGTGATCTCGAGACCAAGGACGGAGACGCGCATGTACAGTAGTAAATTCCTAAAAGCTTTCGATTATGTGATGTATCACGAGGGCGGCTACGTAAATGACAAGGCTGATCCCGGAGGCGAGACGAAGTTTGGCATCTCGAAGCGCAGTTATCCTCATCTGGACATCAAAAACCTCACTCGAGATCAGGCGCGAAAAATCTACTTCTGCGATTTCTGGATGAAAGCCAAATGCGAACAGATCGATAACGACGATATCGCGACAAAGTTCTTCGATCTGTGTGTGAATATGGGAATTCCACAGGCAGTAAGATTAATACAAAGGGCCCTAAGGTCTGCAGGACAAACCGTAGCCGATGATGGGATTATTGGTCCGGTCACACTGCAAGCCATCAACAAAGCCGATCCAACTGACCTTCTCGCCGCTCTGAAATCCGAAGCGGCTGGGCTTTATCGCCTCATCGCCAACGCAAATCCGTCGCAGCAACGGTTCATCGAAGGATGGCTTTGCCGGGCGTATTCGTAATTTTTAAATAGGAAAGGAAACATCATGACAAACCTAAAAGACCTGATTCTGAACGACAAAACAAAGGGAATCGTTGCCATTGTCGCCGCTGTCATAACATATTTCACACCTGATCATATAGACGTGATAATAGAAAGCCTGCTCGGAGTGTACGGCATCACTGTGCTTACATTGCAGAAGAAACACGAGCAGCAGGAAAAGTAGACTCACCTATTTTGCTACACACCGTGCTTCATGCCTCATTATACATCAATTGTCAGATTAAATCTAATTTAATACATATAACATTTCTTGCAGTACCACTAATTTACGGAACCACAGTACTTAACTGTAGAAAAGAGAATCCGACAAACTTACGGCATTTGAAGGTCTGAATCGATATCCAAAATAATATCACGAAGTTTATCAGATAAACTATATCCATCTTCTAGTGGAATTTCTAAAAATTCTTCGTTTGAATCAACTATTTCTTCTAACAAATCGCGAGCCCGTGATTTAGCTGCTGCAGACCAATTTGTCCAACAACTTTTTGAATCATTAAGGAAATCAATTAAACGACTATTAACTGAACTGTCATAATCATTTTTACAAAAAACACTTACAGCTTCTACACTCCAGCCAGAATAACCATTATATGGATCGATATATCTCTCGGAATTGTAATACGCTGCCATACATTTCGCTGTGCTAATAGCTATACAACAAAAAACACATACGCAACAATGCCTTTTAATATCTCTCCATAACATCGTTATCTCCCAATAAAAACAAAATCCTTTAATAAAGCACTCCAGTAATAAGTATTTTATCACGTTCAACAATATAAAACAATTAGTTTCCTGCAAAAAAACATGTCTTGGTGTTTAAAATATGCGACAAGAAGAACTTACATTATCCTAATAAAAATATTTATTGTAATTTATTCCCCAAACATTGTGGTTACTGCTCCATTCGAGCCAACACCTAATAAAATTGATCCTGCTGCTGCGCCGCCAGCTGCAGGTGCGGCAATACCACCAGCTGCTAATGTTGGCAAAAACGCATTAGCCAACCAAACGCCATTTGTATTCCAATGTACTTCTTTGTCTTTTATCCACGGCCCTTCTGTTATGTTACTCTCATCTGCGATGATTTGATGTGAAATTTTGAGTGTTAGTTCCGCTTCGTCTCGAACAGTTGAAGCTTCTATTTTTGAAGTTCCGCCACCATTCCCAAGCCTTGCCTTCAAAATATTTGGAGCTGCTCCTGGTGCTACATGTAATGATACGTTATTTAATCTAGCTATGTTTTCGGTAGGTTGAATTGCCGCACCTCCACCAACTGGGGCTGCCGCACCTCCACCACCAGGTATTTGAACTTGACATCCATCTACTGTTCCTCCCCAGGATATATCTATATTGGCAATTGCAGCTCCAGCTATTACGTTTAATATATTCAAATAAGTATTTGCGAAAGCGCCTGCTGCCACAATAAAACCGCCTGTAGTAGGAACCTGATGATCATTGATTCTCGCAGCACATGACCAAGCCAAATAGCTTAAATCAGTATTATTGACAGCCACCGCATGTGGTGAATCATTCCATAGATGTCCTCTTTCAAGCAAATGTTCCCACAGATGATTGGCTGGGCTTTCTTCTCTTTCCATATTTACAGCTGGAGGCCCAGCTATTGCTATCCCACTTTCTGCCGGTACAATGCCAGTCAATTGTAAAAAAGTTCTTATTACTAGCCGTGCGTTTTGCGGATTATTTAGATTTTCTATATTATCTCCTCGTGCTGACAAAACACGGTACGTGTTCATGGCTCTTGTGGCTGCAGGACTTAATGCAGGTACACCTGCACCAACTGCCACCGCGGCTACTCCAGCAGCAGCGGATTTTTCAGCACATTTTCCTGCACCTACTATCAAACGAGCCGCAGCAGATATAGCTTGATTTACTCCATTTTCTCCAAGGACACCCCAAGCTACTGGAGCTACCCACACTGGAGGTCCAACACCTGCCGCTATGTTCATTGCATTACTTATTTCCGATACAAGTCTAGCTGTTGCATTTGCAGCAGCTGGTGCTGGTGCTGCACCTCCGCCAGCGGCAATACCACCTATTATCCCTGCTACTGGCGCTGCTATTAATCCACCGCCTCCAAATGCCCCGAATGCTGCATTAACAATAACGATATTAGCGCCTCCTCCGCGCGAATCTCCACCGGCATTGCCAATACAAACAATTGTCCTAATCGCTGCCATTGCTAGAGCATTTGCAAGTAGTATATTGGCTGAACATTCTTGCGCTGCAGTTAGTTGTGGAACACTCAATAACGGTATGTCTACCAATGGAGCTAAAGCTGCACGAACAGCTGGAGTAAGTTTTGCTACAGTATTTTCTAAATATCCGCAAAACATTGCAACCACTATTGCTGTAGAGAACAGCCCCTTTCTTAATTTTTTTTGACTTCCTAAAACGATTTTATTTTTTTTAATATTCATTTTCTCTCTTTTTTGGTTTTATACTTTCACCCATTATCTTGAATAAGAGTTTATGAAAAGCTAATAACCAGAAATATTTTTTAAAAAATACAAACAGAAATATTGGATGCAGTGCTATCAACTGCTTCTTTTTCGTGAAAATCCCCCAAATTTACCATTCCATCTATGTAACAAATTACAGCCTACATTATTAAGATTTTAGCCATATCTCCTCATATTTTAACCTATTTAATCCATAATTCGCTTAGACACACAATAGAGTTCTTTCGAAACGCAAAACGATCTACCAACAGCATACTTATCAAGTAATGATGCAGTTTTCTTGAGATGTTCCGGCGCCAGGTGTGAGTACCTCTCGGTCATGGCTGTGCTGATCACTTCAACACATTAACCGCCTTATCCAAATGCTCCGGAGCCAGGTGTGCGTATCGTTGGGTCATTGTCGAGTTCTTATGTCCCATCAGAATTTGAGTTGTGTACAAATCAACGCCTTTCATGACCAATCGGCTTGCGTAGGTGTGCCGCAGCGTATGGAATACGACTTTGTGGCGCGGATCCGTTACGCCTTTATTAAATCCGAGCTTCTGCACGACTTTTTTAAAACTCGAAGAGATTGCTTTCTTTTGTTCATTATTGAGAGTTTTGAATATATAACCGCTGCAATCGTTCTCTGCGTGCTGTCGGTTCATTAGCATTTCCTTTACCTTGCCATGCATTGGTAATTGGATGTTTTGTCCATTTTTGCGGTCTCTCAGAAGAATTCTGTTGTTATCGAAGTTTACATGTTGCCATTCCAGTTTGAAAATTTCTCCGGCTCTCAGTCCGCAATATAACGAAAGGATAGCCATGTCGTGCAATTGCTCACTAACAGGACGAAGCTCTTTCAATAGCAAATCCATCTCTTTTTCCGTCAGGAATCTGTCCCTTTTATTGTCTTTCTTTGGGACTTTTATTTTCGATGTTGGAATTTCACCAACGTATCCGTACATGTTTATTGCAAACTTGAATACCTGTGTAATGACGTTCAATGTTTTTTCGATATAATTCGGTGCCATGCCTTCGTCTATCATGCTTAGCTTTATTGGTTCAATGTCTTGAATATTTATTTCAGACAATACCTTTTGCTTCAGGCTGTCGGGAATTCGTTTCCTGAATATACCCATTTTCGTATCGCAGGTTTTTTTCGACTCGTCCACTTTGGCTCGCTCAATATATTGATTAAACAGGTCGTAAAATGTGCGTTCTTCCGTGACTTTCTTTTTCTGCTCGTTCTCGGCCTTCTCGTTTTCTTTCTTGGTTGCTTCACGTTTCTCTGCAAGAGTTTTGTGTCCAATACCGGTTCTGTTGTTCTCTTTTAATTCAAACAAGCGTGCGGCTGCTTTTTTTTCTGTCCAACCCTCAGAGAGCCATCCCAGTCCCTCTTCCTTTCTTTTTCCCTTGACCATATATCGTATAAAAAAATACCTGTCTTTTTGCATTCCATGTTTTCTGGTAGAATGTTCCCTATATCGAAGTCCAGGTATTTTGGTGTTTTTCTTAGGGCTTTCAGTCATGATGTTTATATATCCTCGTTTTTTTCAAAGTTTTTCTCTACATAGATATATAGGGGATGTTACAAAAAAATACAAGTTTTTGCCCCCATTCTGCCCCCATTTTTTTGTTTGTTTTAATGCAATGTCGTTCGTTTGCGGAGTGGCGCATGTGTTATAAAAAGCTGAATTATGAGGGAATAGCGGTGCTGGTTTGTTTTGAGGATACCATATATAATCGCCCTCTCACGGCGGCAACAGGGATTCGAATTCCCTAGGGGACGCCGCCTGAAGCGCCAGCATGTGTCACGTTCCCATCCCGGGGCGTCCGGTTTCGTCGGTGATGCCTTCTTCCCTCTCGCCCTTAGCTCAGAGCTTATTTATTCGGAGGATGTCTGCCAGAAGTTGTCTCAATTTCGGTGGCATCCATAATGCCAGTTCCCTTAGTGCGTCATTACCCGTGACCGCATCCGGAAGCACGACTATTATTGCGTAAACCTCTTCCCCTCCGCTCTCCTCCATCCTCAGCACAGCCATCGTCCATCCAGTCCCCTTCGCGTGCGGGCAAATTCCGTCCACTCCGCTGTTAGGGTAGTGTGGGGAAAGTATGTACTCGGGCTGATTCGGATCATCATATCTTCGCACCAGCTGGCCATCCGGTCCCGTATGCGTATGAACCGAGTAGTTATGCGGTCCGAAGGTGATGACAGACGACTCAATTAGTTTCTCAAGGGGCCTATCGTACGCCTGCGAGAACGTTCTCATCGAATACATTACCTGACCCTGCCACGGCGCGTCTAACCGTGAATAGTAAGGTTGTGGTATCAGTTGTAGAGTCGGGTCGGCTTGCGATGCATCTATTTTCGCATCGTAGTGCGTTGACGCTTTGTCATGTCTTTGGACTACCATGATGAATTTCGCATTCTCATTACCACGTCCTCCGCCGCCTCCCAACAGACTCAAGAAGTAATTTTTATCCACGTTCCCCAAGATTGTTTCTCCGGCCCACATCAGCACGAAATTGTCTGGATATGTACGAGCATAGGAACCGATTCTCAGGGCTTGCGCAGCGCAATAAAGGCTCACAAACAAAAGTTCTTTAAACTTTCCTTCTAATTCTTTTTTTAGGTTCGCGACGGTCGCCTCCTGCTCTGGGGTCGGTATGACCTCCGTGTTGATGCGTCTTTCCGGCGTCACCTGCGGCATCTTTTGCGTCCTCGAGCTGGAAGGAACAGAATAGGATGACGAACTGGACGAGCTGGATGAACTGGACGACTTTTTTTCCGTCTCGTATGCTAACACCATAGCTTCCCAATAGCGTATGGCGATGTTGTTGAGGTGCAGTTGCGCTGTCGTATCTTTTTTCATCTCCACTTCCCACGTCAGGAAATCCACAGCACTTTCGTAGGTCTCCTTATCCGGAAGGTTGGTTCCCCGCACGCAGGTGGCGCCATTATGCTGGTTAACCGCTTTCTTCGCTCCGTAGATATATCCACCTTCTACGGCCTCTCTAAGATTTCTGTAAGCTGGTTCATTTCCAGTCAGGCCGCACCTACCCGTCATAGCCGCTAGGTCTCCGGTAAGTGTTCCATACTGATTCACCGTCGGCATCACTGGGACGGTTCTGGATGGCGAACTGGTTTGGGCGGTAAGCCGCGGCTCGTAGCCGTTCCTGTATATACCAAAAATATTCGAAAACGCTTCCAGCGTTTCTTTAGCTTCTTTGCTAGCTGGATGTTGCTGGTCGGCCATTCGAGTTTTCAGCACTTCTTTCGCAGCTTCAAAGTCTTTGGTGTACGGAAACTGTCCGGTCTTTCCCTCCGAATAGCCAGCCGCACGCATCACTTCGTTGGATGCGTCGATCAAGTCGCTTTTAATAAAGTTCATTTCAGCGGGCCAGCCTGCAACTCCTCCAGTAACTCGATTGTAGCCCTTCTCGCTAGGCAGCGTCAAACGTTGGTCTTGGTTCATACCGAAAACCGGCCACAGTGTTGCCAGCAGAGGAGCAACGAGCAGAACATTCGTTTTCTTTTTCATTTTTATTATCCTATATCCTAAAGAAAAATACATCATCGGCGACCATTATAATGCTGCTGTTTGGTTATGTCAAGTGTTTTTGCAAAATTGTAAATAATGCCGCTGGGCGAATAAAAAGTTGCCTGAAGAACGATTGCGCTTTCGTTAAAAAAATCTCCATATCCAACTTGCTAGGAGCCCCATGATGTGTTTGGGCAACACTCGACGTTTTCCTTTGACAAGGCTGGTTGTTTTATCCATAAAATTTATGTAGCTTTTTACTTGTTTATGGAGAGTGATATGAAAAAAATAATATTTGCTGCGACCGCAGCGTTGGCGGTGGCTTCCGCCGGCGAGATTTTCGCGGATGGGGAAGGCGGCGATTCGGCGGCCTACGAGGGCGATTCTCTGGGCGGTATTTTCTTTGGAGCGGGCGGCGGATATGCCTTTTGCTCCAAGGATACTGCCAAGTCATTGGGGACAGGTCATGAGGTATCCAAAAGCAACGATCGCTTCATGGGAACAATAATCTTTGGATCCGGCAAGAGCATGTCCGCCTATCGCATATACTTGGGCGGCGAAGTTTTGGTTGATTTTGCGAAGACAAAACGTGCCGACCAAAAATTGGACGGCGTAGACGTGAAAATGCGCAATAATGGGATAGCGCCGTCGCTTGGCTTCAGGATCGGGATTCCAGGATCTGCTGCCTGCACGCTGTTTTTCTTGAGAGGCGGCGTCACTTACGCGAAATCCATGCTGGAGTACACTGACTGGAAGCTGACCAACGCAAAATTTGCTCCGTTTTTCGGATTTGGCGCGGAAAAAATGTTTGGCGGAAAGATTTCGTTGCGCGGCGATTTGGAATATAGATGCGAGAACAACAAAAGCAACGATACCTATAAGCTAGTGCGCGGCCATACGGTGAATTCCAGAGTGCTGGTCGTCTACCACGTGAAATACTAACAAAATAAAGCCGAAAATGACGAATGGCAGCACGCAGATCTCTAGGGGACTGCGTGCTGTGTTCTATTTATCGGTATTGGTTATTTTCAGGAACTGCTTATTCAGTCCGGAAACTGCATAGAACCACAAACTCAGAATAATCACAAATATTGCCGCCAGAATCGACACCAACTCCACCAGATTCGAGCCGACGAACATTACGTTCAGCAGCAAAAACTGTATGGCGGCACCTCCGGATTTGCCAGCTCGGCCGCCTATGACGTCGACGGCGGCTTTTCCCTTCGATTTCAACTCGTCATCCAGCGGAATGTAGCTCATTTCTTTGGTGGAATCGAAGAGAGAGTACTTCGTTCCCTTGCCCAGCACATTTTGCAGTAGTCCAACGGAGGTTATCACTCCGAGAACAGTTAATCCTCCCCAGGCCGTAACCACAGGAGCCAGCGCGTCTTTGAATATTATGCATCCGAAAAAGATTAATCCGGTTACAAATATCATCAGAGGCGTGATAATCGCCGCCGTAAACCAGGAACACCTTCTGAGGATGTTAGCTCCCACCAACATGCATATTATGGCCGCAATGCCGGTCCATATCTGCAAGCCCCCCATAAACCCGCTGAACTCAGCCTCCGTGCGGTACAGCAGCTTCGCCTGTCCCTTCCACATGACCTCGACCAGGTTTATGCTGGTGCCATAGCAAACAACCAACAGCACAATGAACCCCAAGTACTTTGACTTAATGATGTACTTCAAGCTTTCTTTCAGATCTAATTTCATTTTTGCTTTCTGTTTTTTCAGGCTGTCAGGGCTCAAGAAACGCGGATCTGTGAGCACATAATTGTTCAACCAATAGTAAATTCCCATGATGACAAGGCACGACACGGCGGCAATAATCAAAATCAGATTAATGTCCTTTATGGCTTTTAAAACGGTTCCAGAGATTATCAGGGAGCTGTTGGCCACAAACCCAAACATGGAATAAAACCGTTTGGATTGTTTTAGCGAAGTGACGTCGTTGGCGAAACGCCAGAACATCAGGCTAACCATAGCGCTGCCCCAAAGTTCTGCTACGACGTAGAAGGATGAAAACACCCAACAGCCGACCGGAATCAGCAGTTTTTTCCAGAACACACTGGCTCCCGAGAAGTCAATGGTTAAAAATTGATGGAAGGGGTACAGAACGAGAGCAAAAAGCAAAAAGTATCCCAGAAAAAAAGCCACCACTATATAGAACACCGAATTCTTGGAAAAAATATTGGATAATTTGGAGTAGATTAGCATAAATAGCACCGCCGCCGGCAACACAAACCACAATTTCAGCGTTGGAACTGCGTCCTCTCCCATATTAATGAACACGAGAGAGTCCTTCAGGCCCCTCAGCACGCTGTAATTAAACAGTATGCACAGCATCATTATGGCCATGGGAAGAAATTTCTTGAGCTCCGTCGGATAAATCGGCCAAAGTATTGACCTCCAGCCGACAAATTCCTCTTCTTTGTTCTTTTTATTAGCGGACATTCAATTCTCCTGATTAATCGCAAAGCGGCGCACGGTATCACATCACGCAGAAAAAAGCAAAAAAAATTGGCAAAAGTCACGTGGAAAAGACGCAGCGGGAGATTTCAAAGCACAAGAAATCCTTCAGAACAAAGTCTTGGCGCCGCCAAAATCGAAGTGAAATCGCACTTCCTCCAGGCCGGCGGCGTTCATTGCGCGGCGCAATTTTATGCCGTCGTCCGCCAGGAACATCAGGAAACCTCCGCCGCCGGCTCCCACGAGCTTGCCGCCCACCGCTCCGTTGGCCATGGCAAGGCTGTACCATTCATTGATCTGCAAATTGCTCA
>JAITRK010000091.1 GCA_031288435.1 Holosporaceae bacterium | reverse complement strand
CAAATAAGCGGGAAAGCGGCAGAGCTGGAACTGGAGAAAGCCGGAATTACTTGCAATAAGAAAACTATACCATTTGATCCGCTGCCACCGTCACAGACGTCGGGCGTAAGATTGGGATCAGCAGCTATGACTACGCGAGGTCTTGGGGTAGCGGAATTCAGAAAAATAGCGGACCTGATTTACACCGTACTAGCAAACTACGGAAAGGCAAATTACAACGATATCCGGCAACAGACCAGGGACGAAGCCCTATCTCTGTGTCAATCATTTCCTCTCTACTGACGCCGGAAAACATGGATACCACTGGCACACCACCGAAACATCAACGAAAATCCAAAAGCAGTTTGCGTGGACTGTCGCGGCTATGTGCCGTGCAGGCCGTCTATCGAGCAGACTTCTGCCAACGTAAAATATCCAGCTTCTTGGACGACAACGACAGCTTCGGCGAAGTATTTCTAACAGAAACCATTTCCTCCAAAGAAATGGATCGAGAATTTTTTCGAGATTTGCTTATAAAAATGGAAGAAAACCTGGATTTCGTCGACGCTGTCATAGAGGAACATCTGTCTGCTAACTGGCGCATGGATCGGCTGGATCCGGTTATTAAATACATCCTGCGACTGGCCATTACGGAGCTGTACTGCTTCATGGAAATTCCAGCCAAAGTCGTGCTAAATGAGTACATAGAAATTGCAAAGGCATTTTCCAGGGATTCGGAAACGGCCTTTGTAAATGGATTACTGAATAAAGCGCTGAAAGCCATTCGCACTTCTTAATTCCTCATAAGTATCGCCTCGAATTCTAGATTTAGCATTGTCGCTGTTCCAATTGGCATAAAATCAAATAGCAGAAGACTCGCTGTTCTGCAGCGCTCTAGAACGCCGGCACGACACCGCCGTTGTATCTCTGCAATATGTAGCGCTTTACCTTATCAGACGTCAGAACTTCCGCAAGTTTTTGTAGTTGCGGAGTATTTCTTTTTTCCCGACAAACGGCTACGATATTTGCATAGGGAGAATCGGCTCCCTCCAGCAGCAACGCGTCTTTTATGGGAATTAGCTTGGCTTCCAGAGCATAATTGCCGTTTATGACAGCGCCGTCCACGTCCGGCAGCACGCGCGGCAACTGAGCGGCTTCCAGCTCCTTGAACTTTAGATTTTTGGGATTCTCAAGGATATCGAGCGGAGTGCACTCCAATCCAGATCCGGGTTTCAGTTTGATAATATTATTCCCCTGCAGCAGGAGCAGAGCTCTGCCTTCATTTGTGGGATCGTTTGGGATGGCTATGACGGCTCCGCTCGCCAATTCGTCCATGCTTTTTATTTTTTGCGAATAGAATCCCTGCGGCTCCACATGGACCGCGACCAGCGAAACGATATCCACCCCGCGTTCCCGTGCGAAATTTTTCATATATTGCGCATGCTGAAAAAAATTAGCGTCAATCTGCTGTTCGTTCAGGGCGACGTTGGGCGTGACGTAATCAGTAAACTCCATCACTTCAAGATCTATGTCAAATTTTCTTAGATCTTCTTTCACAAAATTAAGTATTTCTGCGTGTGGCAGCGGTGACGCTCCTATTCGCAATTTATGTCCGGAAGTCTTGTGAAAAAACGCGGCGCCAAGCGCGCATAGCAATGGAATCAAAAACAGCAGTAATATTTTTCGGATATTTTTTTTGATCAGCTGCATAGTCCCCTCCTTTTCAAGATGTTGTTGGATATTTTATTACCAATAAATTGCGTCGTTTCCACAATGATGGCGATCACCAGGACAGCTCCAACCATTATATCGGTACGGAATCGCTGGTATCCATAGCGAATCGCGAGATCGCCCAGTCCGCCACCTCCTATGGCGCCGGCCATTGCGGAATAGCCGATAATATTTATTATTGTCAGCGTGATGCCGTTCACTAGAGCAGGATAAGCCTCTGGAATCAACACCTTCACTCAAAGCGCAGAATAAAGGCTGTTGCATAAATGTATATTCGCGGAATTGCAACAAGTGCGCTACTGGTATGATAACAATCGCACAAAGACCAGTTTTTCAAAAAAATTAATCAATTGACAACAATAAATTGATATCATAAATATCAATTTTATTTTACTTATATCAAAACACAGAGGTACTCCATGAGTTCACGCTCATTTGTCGCAAAATTCACTTGCAAACATATTATTTTTTCATTATCACTTGTTTTATGCATTATGACAGGGTGCACAAACCATCAGAAAAACGAATTTTCTTCCTGTATAAAAAATCAAGTTAACGAAAAATCTTATCACATAATCGATTCTTATGAATATAACTACAAGGATAAAATACTAGATCTGTCTAATAATCATCAACTGGAAAACATATCGATTGGATATGGATCTTCGATCCAGCAAATAAAAGTGCCACCGTCACTTATTAATTTTGTTATATCCGATTATGTTGCCATAGAAAAATCGCTGGATCTGTCTTCCTGTGATAACTTAACAACGCTGGTTGTTGGTTCTCATGTGAAGCTTAAAGATGTAATAAAAATGCCAAATTCCATTAAATGCCTGTACATCAACGATCATGCCCAAATATGTGGAAAATTAGATTTATCCTGCTGTCAGCGATTAAAGTTTTTGGTAATTGGGGAAGGAGCACAATTAAATGAGCTCATATTACCGAGCTCACTGCTTAATATATATATCAATTCTGGCGTACACATAAAAGATACATTGGATTTATCTAGGTGTGAGCAATTATCAAAATTTAGCCCCGAACCTGGAGCAAATTTTGGAAATATTCTGCTCCCAAAACAATTGCAGAAAGCAACCTTCGGAGAGTCTTCGGTCGTGCAAAAAAAACTTGACCTCTCAGAGTGCACGCATCTTAGAGATCTCTCAATTGGAGATTTTACAAAATTTGTGGAAGGATGCAAACTACCAACGTCTTTGAAAGAACTAATTATTTGTTCAGATGTGCGCGTTGCTGGAGGGCTAGATGTATCCAAGTGCAAGCAATTAGAAAAACTACTGATTTATGATCCTGAAACAATTCTGGATCTATCAAATTGCCGAAAATTAAAGGAATTGTGCATTAGTAATTGTATCCCAACTGGAATGGAATCGCTAACTGAATTAGAAAAATTGTGCATTAATATGGGGTCGCGTTTAAATACAAAATTGGATTTATCACGTTGTTCAAATTTAAATTCATTTGTGATTGA
Organism: Holosporaceae bacterium; assembly: GCA_031288435.1. Next base: position 2,444 of record JAITRK010000091.1, on the reverse strand, counting down.
AGATGATGTTCTGTTATCGAAGGGCGTGAATCTTTCTGGCTGTGAAAAATTATTTACTCTTAAAATCGGGGCATATTTTCGCCAATTCACAGATGAAGTGCAGCATTGCTACACGCTCCAGTAGCAAAAGAGTCATGTCCGTGGATAATCTCATCCTGTGCTTTGTACTTTAACATCTTCCGCGTGCGCCGCTGATTTCCCGCTGCTAACTCATCAAAATTTCCAGCATTCCATTAGCAGCGGCGTGTTCGGCGCTTCTTTTGGACTGTCCGTGACCGATGGTCGATTTTCCGCAGGCCACCACTTCGACTTCAAATACCGGATCATGAGCCTCGCCGGTCATCTTTACCAGGCGATAGGCTGGTAATTCCGAGCCTCTTGCCTGTGCCAGCTCCTGGAGACGAGTCTTGGCGTCTTTGGTTTTGTGCGTAATTTTATAGGCGTCATCTCCCAGTAATCCCACGACTACACTCTTGGCTGTTTTAAAATTGGAATCCAGGAACACAGCCCCAATAACAGCCTCCAACATATCGGCTATGGAGGATGAATTCTTATTGCGAGATACGAAAAAATCCTTTGGAATGGAAAAACATTCCAGTATTCTCGTTTTTTTTGCCAGGGTTATCAAAAATTCCGTGCCGGCCATTGCGGCCATTCTTATGGCAAGATCGCCGTCCGAATCGCTGGGGAAATTATGATACAGAAAATCCGCCAGCGCCAATCCCCACACGCGATCGCCTAGAAATTCCAACCGCTCAAAACTTTTGGAAAAATCTTTGGCGCTCTTCCCTACTCCGGGATGACACAGAGCAACCGAAATCATTTCCAGCGACCTAAACTCGTATTCTATTATGTGCTGTAGCTTTTGGATATTAGCGACAGCCACTAAATTATTTTTTTGAATATCCTTTGATATCTGATGTTCTGTAGCCATAGCCATGGTTCCCATAATTTCACGCCATTATCTATGGAATGGATAGTGCAGATCGCTTTTCCCATGATATTTTCCTCCGGCACCAAACCAAGTCCGCAGCGGGAGTCCTTTGAGAAATCTCTATTGTCGCCCATAACGAAATAATATCCATCCGGCACTGTAATTTCTTCACAATAATTTGCCTTGGATTCGCGCAACGGCTCGTAGTAGGCTACTGTGTGCAGCGGAGTATCCGATAGCGGCAATTTTTCCTCGAAGAGCATAAGCTCGTGGAATGTCCGTTGGTTTGTGTCTTTGTATAGCATTTTTTTCTTAAACGTCAATTGGGCGGCTACGCCATTTACGCTTATTATGCCACCGTAAACGCTAATCCTATCTCCAGGCAACGCTATGAGACGCTTTATGACGTTGGTATCGTTATCCTCCGGAGCTTTGAACACTATAATTTCGCCGCGCTTCATCAAGTCTTTCCGAAACATTATTCTTCCGGAAAATAGGTTTGGGCTGAACCAAATGCTGTGCCGGCTGTAGCCGTAGATCCATTTTTCCACCAACGGCATATCGCCTATGAGCAGCGTCGGAACCATCGAACTGGACGGCACTATGAAATAATCAAAGACAAAAAACCTGAATATCAAAAACGTAAGCACAATTAGCGTAGGAATGCCAATATTTTCCCTGAAGAATTCGCCTCGAAGCAAGCCCTTTATTTTGGATATTCGAGAAACTCCAGAAACAGCGTTGTCGTTATTCTTGTCTGACATTATACTCTATTTACTCTTATGATCATATTATACACTAATCGTCTTTTTGAATCCGCTCCTGCTTTTCGTGACGCTCCTGAGCTTCTATGCTGAGCATGGCCACTGGACGTGCCTCTAGTCTCTTGAGGGAAATAGGCTCGCCGGTTTCTTCACAATAGCCATAGGTTCCACTTTTAATGCGAATTAGAGCCTCGTCTATTTTGCGTATAAGCTTTCGAGCTCTTTCTTTGCTTCTGAGTTCGTAGGCCAGGTCTGTTTCGGACGCGGCGCGGTCGGCGACGTCTGTGCAGTTCTTCCCCTCCTCCTGAAGATACTTCACAACTTCTTCGTTATCTTTACTCAGTTCCTTTTTCCAGGCTATAAGCTTATTGCGGAAATACTCACGCTGATAGTCATTCATGAACTCCTCGTCCTCGGACGGGGTATACCCATCCGGTAGATCGCAAATTTTGCTATCATGCTCCAACTTCAACGGCACTCTCTCCATTTAATAATTAGGCAAGAGCTGCTTTCGCCTGCGTCACGATTTCAGCAAACGCCTCCTTGTTATTCACGGCCAGCTCGGACAAAATTTTTCGATCCAGCGATATATTTGCTTTAGCTAGGCCGTGCATGAATTGCGAATATTTCATGTCATATCCGCGAGCAGCGGCATTTATTCTAACAACCCATAGCCTACGAAGATCGCGACGCCGATTGCGGCGGTCTCGATAGGCAAACTGCATAGCCTTTTCCCACCTCTCCAG
>JAITRK010000063.1 GCA_031288435.1 Holosporaceae bacterium | reverse complement strand
AAATGAAATCCTATAAATGTCTCTGGCCAGGGAACCATCTGGGACAGCGTGGTTATGGAATAGGAGGACGTGTTGGTTGCCACCAGCGAGGAAGGCGTTAAAATCTTGGACAATCTCCTGAAAATGTCGACTTTTGTTGGAAAATTTTCCAGCGCAGACTCAATGAATATGTTTCCGCTGTCCAGATCGCACAAATTTCCGTGGTAAGATATGCGTTGCTGCACGCTTTCAACTGATTCACGAAGCATATCCTTGGCTTTCAGCTTTTTCAGCGAATCGTCGATTCTATTTCTGGATTTCCCGAATATTTCTTCGGACAAATCATAAATTTTCACCGAAAAGCCGGCTGACGCGAAAACCTGCCCTATGCCGGATCCCATTTGTCCGGCTCCCAGGAGAGAAATGGAAATATCTGTGCTTATATTCATATTTTTAAAACGATCCAAATATTTTGTATACTAATATCGTAATCACTGTTCCTACAAGTGTTATGCAGAAAGACGTTGCAAATATATCCCTGTAGGAATCCCTGTGGGTCAATCCGCAGATGGCGAAGAGCGTGATTATGGCTCCGTTGTGCGGAAGCGCATGTAGCGTACTGCAGGACAGAGCGATGATTCTATGCAGCGCCTCCGGATCAATTTTCATTTGCCGAGCCATTTCCAGCAATTGGCTCCCCAGCATCTCCATGGCTATGCTGAGACCACCTGAAGCAGAGCCGGTTATGGCGCTCAATATTCCGGTAATGATCGATCCGGATATTATCGGATCTCCGGAAGATAGTGAAATAACCGCGTCTCTCATCAGCACAAATCCAGGAAGAGCATTGATTACAGCGCCGTACCCAACCACAGACGCAGTGTTGAAGATTGGAATAAGAGAGTCGGTTGCGCCGACGTTCAGGCATTTCATTAGATCGACGTTTCTATAGTGATAAACGGCGAGAAATGCCACAGCAGTGAACACGGCCACAATGACTGCCCAGTTGCTAGCCACTGTCTTTATATCCACGTTGCCGTATTTTTCCTGGTGCAAATACTGCGTATCCACGCATGGAAATATCAATTTGATGCAGATGTAGTTCACCAGAACAACCAAAATTATGGGGAACGCAGCAACCAGGAAGCCCGGAGTGTTTTTCTCTGGAACAACCGCCGCATTTTCTGGATGATCGCCATATCCTTCGCCCTGGGCTTTGGCAATTCTCAGCTGCCGGTTCATCCATGACATTCCAAGCATAAACATAGCTGCGGAAGCGATAATCCCCAGCCCTGGCGCTGCAAATGTATCGGTACCGAAATATTGCGCCGGAATGGCATTCTGGATTGCCGGAGTTCCAGGCAGAGCCACCATCGTAAATGTGAAAGCTCCGATGGCGACGGCTCCGGGAATTAGCCGTTTTGGAGTGTCCGATCTCTTGAACAATTCAACCGCTATTGGATATACAGTAAACGCAACCACAAAAAGGGAAACCCCACCATAGGTAAGCACGCTACAGGAAAGCACGACGGCTAGGATGGCGTTTTCCTCTCCAATTTTTTCGGACAAATGATGCGCAATTGACTTTGCACTACCGGATCTTTCCATGAATTTTCCGAAAATGGCGCTTAGCAGAAATAGCGGGAAATAGACAGTGGCGAAGTCGCCCAGTTTTACCATAAATATCTGCGTGTAATATCCCAGCAGAGACTCTCCGCCGCTGATTAGAACGGCGCTGGCGGCGGCCACCGGCGCGAGCGTCAATACCGAGAATCCCCTATATGCCAGGAAAATCAAAATGGCCATGGAGATAAAAATACTACCGACTTCACACATGCTATTCTCTATTCTGTAATATGTCGTAATTATAATTTACGGCGTGTTAAAATATCGTATACATTTGGTTTTGCGCGTTTAACAGCAGGAATCCGCAGAATCTGTTGACAATTTATTAACCATTTTAATGTTTCAATAAGTTGTTGAACCACGCGGCGAGCGCCAATGAAGTCAATTGCAGTGTTAATTCCTTGTTATAATGAAGAGCATACCATAGGTGAAGTTGTTTTTTCCTTCAAAAAGTATTTGCCCCACGCAATTATATACGTCTACGATAATTGCTCCGAAGATAGTACGGTGGAGGTGGCGAGATCGGCCGGAGCCGTCGTTATGCGTGCAGTTGGCAAGGGCAAGGGAAATGTGGTCAGGAAAATGTTCGCCGATGTCGACGCCGATATTTTTGTGATGGTGGACGGCGATTCCACCTACGACGCCTCCGTCGCTCTGCATATGGTGCAGCTAATAGAATCGTCTGCCGTCGATATGGTGGTGGCCGTGAGGAAAGAAAATTCAGATGCCGCCTCTCCCAGAGGTCATAGAATCGGCAATAAAATGTTCAATCTAATATTGAAAACGCTTTTTCACAGCACCTTTAGGGACGTTTTTTCTGGATATCGAGCATTTTCCCGAAGATTCGTGAAGACGTTTCCCGCAATGACCAATGGATTCGACATCGAGGTCGAAATGTCCATACATGCGCTGATGTTATCCATTCCGTTTGATGAAATAGAGTCTATTTACCAGAAAAGACCGGCCAATTCCCACAGTAAATTGCACACATTTAGTGACGGGCTAAAAATTCTGCTGCGCATTATTGCGCTGCTGAAAGAAACAAGGCCGCTGCTCTTTTTCGGTTCTATTTCTCTGTTTTTATCGTGTATCGCGCTGCTGCTGGCATATCCGCTGATGGTCACGTTTTTGGAAACTGGACTTGTCCCGCGACTTCCAACGGCAGTGCTAGCGACGGGAATAATGCTGATATCGTTCCTCAGCCTCACCTGCGGTATGATTTTGGACAGCATAAGTCAGGCGCGCGCCGAGATTAAAAAACTCCACTACCTCCGAGTGCCGCGGATAAGCTAGAAGGCGGTGCGCCTCAACATTGCGATTTATCGATACATCCGCCTGGATTTTTAAAATAGTCGTTTTTGACGGTATGCTTCTGGTTATGATCGTAGGCCGCGCCTGCGTCGACGTATTTGCTGACAATTCCGTTGGCGGTTGAGCCGGAGTAGGTTTTTACGCGATAGGTAATCGCCGGAGACGGTTTC
>JAITRK010000050.1 GCA_031288435.1 Holosporaceae bacterium | reverse complement strand
TGACAAATCGTCGTATATTATTAGCGCATGCATGCCGTTGTCCCGAAAATACTCACCCATTACGCAACCGCAGTATGGAGCGAGATATTGCAGCGTTGCAACTTCCGAAGCTGTGGCGGCAACCACTATGGTATAATCCATTGCGCCAACGTCTGAAAGAGTTTTTACAATCTGGGCAACGGAAAATCTTTTCTGGCCAATGACAACATATATGCAGTACAATTTTTCATTCTCTATGTTGTTTTCAAAAGCGTGTCTCTGATTGATTATGGTGTCCAGCGCAATTGTGGTCTTTCCGGTTTGGCGATCCCCGATGATAAGCTCTCTTTGACCGCGGCCTATGGGCACAATGGAATCAATTGCTTTTAGACCGGTTTGCATTGGCTCTCGTACCGAGACTCTGGAAATTATGCCTGGAGCTTTTACGTCCACGGCTCTTTTCTCGGTCGCTTTTATTGCGCCTTTACCATCTATGGGCTCTCCGAGCGCGTTTACGACGCGTCCCAATAGCCCTTTTCCAACGGGAACTTCCACTATCTTTTCTGATCGGCGAACCCCCATGCCTTCGCGTACCAGGTGATTCTCGCCCAGCAACACGACGTCCACTGTATCCGATTCGATGCTCAGAGCGATTCCGCTGACGCCTGATTCGAATACTACCATTTCGTTCATGGCCACGCCGTCTAGGCCATATATCTTCGCAACTCCATCCCTGACGGACAACACATTGCCAACTTCAATTAATTCCGGTCCTGGATCAAATTTCTCTATGCGTTTTTTTATGATGGAGCTAACTTCGGAGGCGTTAATCTTCATCGTCTTCTCTCCCTATGGCGTTTTGTAAACGGCGTATCTTAGATTTTATGGAATAATCAAGAATTTTGGAACGGTGCTGCACCTTAAATCCATCAATTATGGACGGATCGATATGCACATGATACTCCACATTCTTGCCAAATACGTCGGCGAGATCGTCTCTCAATTTGCTTTGCTCCTGTGCTGGAATTTCTCGAGCAAAAGTCAGAAATATCCGTTTTCGGCCAGCGATTTTGTCAACTAGAGCCTCGTAGGCGTCGCAAATTTCAGGCAGCATATTAATTCTGCCGTTGAGAGCTAGAATATCGAGGAAATTGCCGAGAATGCCGCACAATTCCAACGTATTTTTCAGATATTCCACATATCGAAGGCCAATGGATTTCAATAGCCCTAGTTTTTTTAGAAATTTTTCGTGATTACCGACGGACATGATCATTTTTTTTATGGATCGCAGCTGCTCCGAGACCAATTGTTCCAATCCCATATCAACCGCTGCCGCATGGAGCGATCCCACATACCTGCTAGCCAAGGCGTTTATGGCGGTAATTTCCGCACCCATTGCTATTCCGTCCTAAAATCCAAAAGACACGGCAGACTGTATCACAAAAATTACAACCGCGAAATATATTTGGAAAACATGAATGCTGCAGAGCTGCGGTGGATTTACACTAAAAGAGACTGAACCTGCCTCTAACCAAGCGCATTCATGTGTAAACATCTTTTCTTTGAGCAATTTTTATTGCAAGAACTGTTAGTTTTGCGCCACATATACAGCACGCTACGGAACCTGGAGCAATGGACACACCCACCTATCCGCGCCTCGATCAATCGCATATTCACAACTGCGCAACACAATCATCAAGCTGCATTACTCCGTAGGAACGAAAGAAATTCTTATACTTCCAGTGTATGTATCAACATTTAAATCTCTTTCATTGTATCCGTCTTCGAGTTTAAAGATAAAAACGCCTTCTTTACCAGATATAAAATTATACTCTGGAGATTCGCTGTTTTTTGTATTAAAGGTTATGAATTCTGAACTATCATAAATATCTGGAAAAAAATTCACCCAATATGTTATGACGTCGTCATTAGCAGCACTTCCCCTTGCTTCAAATGTGCAATCTACGATTGCTTTCCCTTTCATGGTGTTGTTATATCTTACAGAGATTTCTCGGTTTTTGACAGGTGATACGTTCACGGTTTCGTCAAGCAGCTCAACCTTTTTGTTTTCGCTATTAATCGTAACGTCGAAGACGGCCTCAATTTTTGCTTCGACATTTACTTCTACTTGTGGCCCTCCAGCGATCCTTTTTTCCAGAGCGCACGCATCATCGCGCAGCAAAACAGACGCCACACTGCATATCAGCAGAAACTTTTTACTAACACTCATACTAAGCGCTCCTTTTTTACCAGTTACTTACCAACTAACTCCAAAACGCAGCGTTGTCAAACGGAACAAGCGGCGCAACCCTAGGTTTATCACCTTTATAAACGGATAGCAATATATTTTTGTTTTTTTAAAACTGTAAGTGATATAGTTTCGAGCAATTGAACCGGTGAAATCTGTGTGGAGTCGAGCCAATAAATTTATCAGAAAAGATCAAGAATCTTAGGAAAGATACCCGGGAAATGAGAGCAGAGACTAGAATTGGGAGTTCTCTATGATTGTTAGCGGGCAATCCATAGATAGTTGCATTTACAATTATTTTTTATATAATCATATTTAAAGACTAAATAATTTAAAGCGAAGTCTTGCTTATATATGATGGATGTGCATATGAATACGAAAAAGTTATGTTTGCTGATTATTTTGCTACATTGGTATGGCTATGCGCTGGCTGAAGGCGTGACGGTGGAAAAGCAGGCAGCTCAAGAATTCTATCCGAAAAGCGGGATCTACTTCGGACTAGGGGTTTCGTCTGCGGATGAAGACTACGATTTTACACTAAACAGTTTTCCTGATCCGGGAAACCACTATATGGCTAGCAACTACAGAAATAAAGTCAGAAAATATAGCGGACAGCTATGCGGCGGATATAAAATATATGATCCATTCTTTGCAGCCATTGAGGTCAATTATACGTTAAACAAAACTAAAGTTGAGAAAAGATATGACGACTGCATTCCGGCAATTAATGTGTTTGGACACTGCGCTAGCCTTTTAATAAAACGCGGAAACGACGTTTCATTTTTGTTAAAAATAGGAAAAGGTTTTGCTGTTGAAATGGGAAAGGCTGGCAATTTTTATGTAACTCCCTATGTCAGCGTTGGATTCCATAGAAGAAACACAGAGGTAAGCTTTGCATATCCAACTTCCGAGGGAATGCATCGATATGCGCTTAATCTGATGGGTGTTTACAGCGACTTTGGCTATGCAAACAGAAATCTCAACAGCAGCAAAACTGGCTTTTTGTACGGGATTGGCCTCGACCTTTCTCTGGAAGATAGCCTCTCCATAAAAATAGAGTATAACTTCCAACGATCCGGAGAATTAACCTATCAAACAACAATTGGAGCTAATCCGATTCCTGGAGGAAACGACATAGACAGGCTGGGCAAATCAAGATACTACCTGCTAAAAAACAAAAACGCGCATATTTTATCCATTGGAATAACGAAAAGCTTTCAACTAGACAGGCTTTTTAATTAAGCTCATCAATATGATTTGCGCCACCACATGGTCGCATATCCATTGTTCGCCATCCGGTTACCCATTCGAAAAAGAGTAGCCATAGGACGAAGACTCAACTTCATCTATCAACTAAAAGAATGATATTCCGTTTTTACGAAAAATACATTTTTTTATTGTAGCATTGAAATGTTGGTCGAATTATTTAGAGAGGGAATTATGAAAAAGTTTTTTATGCTTTCATTACCAATTTGTTTGGTGTGCGGAGCACTTGACGCAGTGATCGCTAAAAATGACGCAGTGATCGTTAAAAATGTTGACGAAGAAGCTGTCAAAAGAATTACAGACGAAGTAGACGAAAGGCTTGAAGAGATACCTGTTCTCAATGAAGAGCAAAAAATTATTGATGCTTATAATCTAGGACTCCGGATAACAGGGGACGATATAAAAAGTTTGAATATTTCGTTATCCGACTTAGGCCTCGGAGGTGGGGACCTCTTAGGAAACAAAAAATTGATTAGAAGAAAAGTAGAGTTGAAATACGATGAAATTATGGAGCGCATTAAAAAGAGAAAAGAAGACCGAAGGCGTGCGATAGAAGCAGTTGTGCGAGAGGCAGAAGCCGGTGTGACAGCGGAAGAAATTGCAAACGATCTGATCAACGCAAATGCAAGCGCCATCTCAGCAATACGAGAAGGAAGAACCTTCGGTTTCGAGAATTTTCACTTGAAGAAAATCGTTTCTTCGGCTCTTAGTATGCTGAGCAGTCTTGCAGGGACGCCTACAATATATACTATTGCTAACGACAAGCCCATCCATGAAGTATTTGAGACTGCGCTGCAAGAGATAAAAAGATTGTGTGGTGAGATGAGAAAACTTCCCAAATTTTCCCAATTATCAATTGAAGACAAGCAAAAAATAGTAGAATTCGACTTTAAATCCGCTTTAGGTAAAAGTCAGGAAGTAGACGGACACTTAAATGCTGCTATGCACCAAATAGGGGGGCCAGCACATGACCTTCACAAAAAACTCGATATGATGCGTGAAACATATGGGGACGGTATTATCGAAGCTCTGACATTAGCCTTAGAAAAAGATAGCTGGACGATCATCGATGTAATTGGGTATGCTCTGGTCGTAACGGATAATGACGGTTATAACTCTAGGCCATTTGATACAGATATTTTTAGATCAGAATTTTTTAATAATGCGTATATTAAAGTTATTGAATTTACTGAGACGACAAACTTAGTTGGTCAAAAATCGAAAGACTTATTATATATCGCAAAAAATGACAGAAAAGTAATAGGCAAACTGGAAAGTTGTGCCAGACATAATGATCAGAAGATTATGTTGCCCGGTTATGTTATTAGGGGGCAGAGAAAAGATATAGCTGAAATTAGCAAGGGTGACGCCCTCGCGTTGTTTCATCCTTTTCTAGAGCGCATCGATGCGTTTAAAGATGATAGTTTTGACAGATTTGTTGATAAGGATCTGAAATTTAAAAATAATGACAAAGGCGAGCCTTTAGACAAGCCTTTACTTTTTCAAAATCACTACCAGCTTTTGAACGACGCCGCTGTAATTCATGCTTTATTAGGAACTAATAGAGACAATTTTATAGCTGAGCTAAAAAGAGCGCCACAATATATCGAGGCGAATTTAAATAAAATCTTAGGGAATATTGAGACAGTGAAGAATGCCATTTTACCAATGGAGGCCTCCGATGTCAAAGAACGGATAGAAGAAATGCTGGCTAGTACCAATGATATCGTTAACGCGGTTAAAGACTTACTCGTAATGTACAATGAATTGAGTAATGTTTGTTTATGTGGTAATAAAGATATAAGTAAAAACGAAGCAATTAAAAAGAAAAACGAAGGAATTGAGGCAGCAATTGAGGAATTTAACGGCGCTTTTTCGGTAGTACAAAAGTTACTAGTCCGCCACTATCTGATTCCATTAAAAGACGAAAAAAATAAAATAAAAATAGACCTTAGCTATGCTATTGGTACAGCGTTAACAACAGGCACCGAAAGTCTTTTTCTAGATATCGTAAAACAGTGTAGCGCGCTGTCAGAAAATATACTAATTTTATCGCATGTGGAAGACGTCAAACAACAACAACCGAGCGTCGATGAGAAAAAAGTCAAAAAGCAACAACCACTGGGAGCCGATATCATTCTATATTTTATAAATGGTCTTCGTATTTCTGTTAAAGCCTTCCTAGAGAACACCAACTTGCTCAATGACAACTGTGTAGTGCAACGTAAAGGTGAGTGCACCCCTGAATTCAAGAGGTGGGGAAAAATTTGTGCTAACCTGGCTTCTGCGTCTGCCCAATTATTGGGCAGCGTATATCGTGGCGAAGATATTTCTTCAAATTTTGACAAATTTATAGGAGTTATAGATTCTTTTGGAACGCCGACGGGCAATCATCTAACTGAAAATTCGGCTCTACATAAGCTCGAGATGCTAGCTATTGTTAAAACATTATCTGATAAAGCTAAAGATCTGCGTTTATTCTTTAATTATCTCAGTGAGTATAGCAAATTCAGATCAGAATTGACAGCTATGAAAAGTAGAATATCTACGCAATTCGTAACTAATAGAACATCATCGCTCACAAGTCTAATAGACAAATCACTTCGTAAAACATTAGAAAACTATGAGTCCAATATCAGCGATCACTTGGTGACGATAATGCGAAAATACAGGGCTTCGGATAACAATATAAAGATGCAAACATTAGTTAATTCCTATTGCGGAATAATGGGACAGATTTATATTGGATTTCCTTTTAGAATTGGGGCCTTATTTGGACGTCCGGATAATGGAGTGAGAATTATTATTCTTGAAAAGAAAAAAACATCGGTGACGAGTAACAATTATCTGTTCTGTTTGTCCACTCCTAGCAAAAACTCCGCATTCATTAAAAAATTGATATCCGCGATAGTTAATAATGGGCTGGCCGGAGATAATATGGTTGCGTTTCTGAACGATATTGACTCAAAGTGGAACGACATTAGCTCGTGTCTTGAAAGAGATGCATATATAACTCCATATCAAAGTAAATTTGAGCCGATTGACGGCGGTCCTACAGGGGATACATTTGTTAGCATAGTTCCTGAAAAGGTTGAAGCGTTCAAAGAAGGCGAAAAATTTTTGCCAGCGCTTTACCTACTGGACGCAATTTCTTTAAATAACAGGGCGGTTCTTGCCATCCAAACCGGAGGGGTAAAAAAACTTTTTGTTGATGATAATGAAGAGATCGATTTGAAAGGAAAACTTAGTCAGTACATAAAATGGCTAGATTGTATTATAGATCACTTAAAGGCAAAAGTCAAAAAACTTCAGGAGGACAAAAAGGGAAAAATAGATCTGATTATGTATACGTACAAGGAACCATTGTTAAGCGCCCTGTTAAGAATAAAAGCTGCATTATATAATATTGTAAATGAAAAACAGAAAGTAGCAAACCCTGAGCTGCAGCTAGCGCAATTGAAGACGGCATTAGGTCTGAACCCTAACATTGCTGTCGCACTGTTAGAAGGAAAAAGTTCACGGGAAATAGCAGATATACTCAGAGACTCCGTCGATTCTAGCAAAATAAAAATCTTGCTGAATTTGCAGAAAGGTGACAGGTTCGATATTCTGGAAATTCTGCGTCTACTTGATTTAGACGAATTCTTTTTAACCACACACGAAGACGTGGGCCTCGGTAATGGTAATAATAATAACGACTTCGTCCCTGATGATAACGTCCCACCAGCGCCTCCTCTATTAAAGCAGTAAGAATTTTGGATCTATGAGCGTGTCGTGCACCTAAGCGCGGTCACGCTCCACTTCACATCGCTTCCACAATATGAGGCCATGCAAAAAATGGCCGGATATGGCAGGATGTAGTCATTTCGCTCTTACCCAAATACTCTCACAAAATTTTCATTAGGCAGCCCTGTAAAGTACGTTCGGTCAGTTGTTAATAATCTGAATTTGCTTTAGTATGCACCAAGGGAGTTGTGGCTGTGTATAATACCGTAGCAATTCGGGAACTGGCGAATGCGATAAGGTTCCTATCGATTAGCGAAGTGGGCAACGCCGGCAGTGGCCATTTGGGAATGCCGTTGGGGATGGCGGATTGTCTTGCGGTTTTACTTCGAGATTTTCTTGTTTTTGATCCACAGGATCCGCGTTGGCCAAATAGAGATCGGTTGGTTTTCTCCGGAGGACATGGTTCTGCGGCGCTGTACGCTCTTCTGCATCTGGTCGGCTACGAAAAAATGACGCTGGAGCAGCTGCAAAAATTTCGACAACTTGGATCATTGGCCTCTGGTCATCCGGAATATAATCTGGATTGCGGAATTGAGGTTACAACCGGCCCTCTGGGGCAGGGAATGGCCAATGCTGTTGGAATGGCCATTGAAGAAAGATTATTGAATGCTCGCTTTGGAGATGATTGTATAAATCATTACATATATGTCTGCGTCGGCGACGGCGATTTGATGGAGG
>JAITRK010000035.1 GCA_031288435.1 Holosporaceae bacterium | reverse complement strand
TGGTCATGTTTGACGATCTGGCTACGTCGCCGCCTACGCCTATGGAGACGTAATATCCATTGCCATGGGCTAATCCGCTGTAGTTGTCATGTCCCCAGGTATTTAGGTTATGATCTATCTTTTGCCATCCTGACGGACTTCCTGTGGCTCGTGCGACTTTCAGTGTAACCGTTCTTTTTTCCGGAAAATATAAGACGCCGGTTTTGGTGTCTTTCCCATTGGTTTCATAGTAGTTGCCCTCTCTTTTCAGACCGGAACTTTCGAAGGTTAATATTTTTTTAGGACCGGCTATGGTTCCGTTGTATGACGTCCCATCTAAAAAATTTTTAGAAGTACTAGAGTAATCTATGGCAAAGTTTATCTTATCTGATTCGTATATTGGCAAGGCAGCCGCATCGTTATCGAAACCCAAATATGTTAATTCTCCAGGCTCAAACCAATCAGGCTTGTTTACTACGATGATAACGGCTTTCTTTCTACTGCCGGTTGTTTTTGATTCACGTTGTACGGTATTGCTATCTCCTGATGCTATTGGATCTTGGTTCCAATTTCCACTGAGGAGATTGTTTGCCCATTCCATGGCTAAGAAAATAAAATTGCTGGCATTTTTGGCGTCGTAAAAGGGAAAATAGCATCCTAATATCTCGTAGGCGGCTTTGACGTCTGCTGTTAATTCCACGATGGGATAGGGATTCGGCTGAAATTTTGTGCAATCTTTTTCGCATTTCATACCAAGTGTATTAGCGTATCCCATATAGCATGGATTTAAATTCATTTTTACAAAACTATTATTGCCGCTTGGAGTCGTAGTTGATAAAAGTGAGGACGGTGGTGTATTGGTGTATCCGGTATATCTATGCATTATTGAATATACGCCATCGGCGCCCCATGAATATGATGCTTGCACCAGTGCGGCGTCTTTTACTCCGCTGGTACCATACAGATTTTTTCCATAAATGTACTTATCATCATTTGATGTGCTAAACGCTGCCACAGCTCTTGTCCAGTCTGCTCTTGACGGTACTTCGCTTAGTGAAATTTTGCTCGAATAAGGAATTATTCCAACGTTTGTGCCCCTAGTATGAAAGAAATTATTTTTTAGAAACTTCCTATAGCATCTTGATATTTCGCATATCGGGGCCGAAACAGTCGAAGAAGTGCTTGAGTCGCTGCCTGTGGTATATGGAGAACCGATGGGGCTAGTTGTATAATCTCCACTGCTTGCACTACAAGCTACACCATTGACAGGAAGCGCCAGTATTATATCCACATTGCAGGTGGCAGGTATGGCTTTTCCTTCGTTAGAACCGTCGGATTTTACTGTTATATTGCCGGCGCTTAAATAAAGATTAATTTTGTCGGTGCTTTCATTCTCTCTAACTGGGTAAGAATAGGAGCTATCTTTTTTAGTACTAGAAGAAGAAATCGAAGACTGTAAAGAGGCAGTTAAGCTCGAAAGAGTGCTTGCTATCAGGTTACTGTATTTTTCGCTGCATATGAATGAAAATTTATTGCCGCCGAAAACGGAAATATCTGATAATACGTCGTTTTCCTCCAGTGGAGACAAATAATTTTGTTTGGCCAAAGCTTCGGTGAAATAATAGAGTATGGCATGAACGTTCAATGAAGATGGAACGGTTACAGTAGTCTTGTACAGATTATCGGTTTGATCTGCATATTTTATTGTTTTTGCGTCACTTGCTCTTGATATTGCATTGTATAATATGGCTATGTATTTCATTAGCAAGTTGCTTGTTTCGCTACTGTTGAATTTCTTGCTATCCATTCCTGGAATTGCGCCTGCTATGACAGAATCCATGGCGGCAAAGCGGTTATAGATATCGTCTGCGGCTTTTACTACGTGCGCTTTTTGATTAGTAAGCGTAGCCCCTGGGTTCCATAGTTTAGCAGCGGCCAACGCCGCTTCTTTTCCACATAAGACGGTTCTTTGTTCATCTTTCTTCTGTCTTTCCATACTAAAGGAGCGAACCTTCGAATTATCTACTGCATATTTTATCCCAAAAAATAGAATCGGCAGAAATATAGTAGTTAGGATAAGTACATATCCGGAATTACTGGACTTTAATTTCTTTTTTAAAGAAGCGATTTTTAAAAAAAAATGTCTCATCAATATAACAGCTAATAGTTGGCAACATTAGATTCTAACCGCATATTTTTAATTTTAGATTAATTCTGTGTTTTTTCTGTACAATGAACTAGTTCCGCATTATAATTATTTTAATTAAATTTTAACGGTTTGCATGGTGAAAAAGGTTGATTTTAGACAATCTCTGCTACTGCTATCATGTTTGCTGTTGCTAACTGGTTGCTATAGGCTTGAAGAGCCACGGGTTCCACAACAAAAAAGTATGGATCATGGTGCGTTTAATCTACTGGCGACTCCAGTGGATGATTTTCTGCAGGACATAAATATTTCATACGCGAATGAACCGAGCGACCATGATAAGGCAGCAGACATTCATGAGAATTTTCGCAAAAGTATTTCTATTTCCGTCAGCGAAAAGATGCAAATGCGTGAAGTACTTACCCAAATGGCCTGTCTGGCGGGTGTGAATATTTTTATTGCCCAGGACATTGAAGGAAGCATCTCTTTTACTGCTAAAAATCGTTCCTTTTTGGATATCCTGAAAGACATATGTAGCTGCGCGCATCTAAAATATTTAATCAATGGTAATTCAGTAAAGATAGAATACGATTCACCAACTTTGCGCACCTACACAATTCCATCTTTGAATATGCAGCGAGATACTGTAAGCTCCATGTCGATTTCCACGGACATATTTTCCGGCGACATGAGTTCTTTCACATCGAATGGCGGTGGTTCGTCCGCCGGCGAATCCAGGAATAACGGATCCAGCAGCTTCATATCCGGAACGGCTAAAAACGATTTTTGGTTGGAACTTGAAAATACCCTCAAAACCATAGTTGGTGACATGGAGGGAAATTATGTCACGATTCATCGACAGGGTGGGTTGATTTCTGTCTGTACTACTCAGGAGAAGCACGATGAAATTCAGCAATATCTTACATTGTTAAAGGAGGCTTCGGAAGCGCAGGTGCTTATAGAGGCGAAAATACTGGAGGTTAATCTAAAGGACGAATTTAAGAGCGGTATAAACTGGCATATTCTGCGCAGCGGCGGAGCGATGATGGAGAAGTATTTCGATAGAGACGGTATATTTTCAGCCGGTATTAACCGTAATAGTCTAAGTATAGTGTCTGCTTTTATAGAAAAATTCGGAGCCGTAAAGACTCTGTCCAGCCCGAGGGTTACGATATTGAACAACCACTCGGCGGTGCTTAAGGTTGCAAAGAACGAAGTTATCTATCTGCCAGAGCTTCATAAGCAATACGGCGGAGTGACGAATTCCATGAATACAGACATGCTATCGGCCAATGTGAAGACCATTCCAATAGGATTAGTCATGACTGTTCATCCTTCCATCGATAGGAAAAATAATACCATAATTCTGACGCTGCGCCCTACTATCTCGAAAATAGCTGGTTATAGAGAAGTTCCATTTCTATTCCACAATTATTCGCGAATTTCCACAGGCGGCGAAGCAGCGTCGCTTGGATCGCCTCAGACACAGATGCAAAAAATTCCAATTGTGGATGTTCGAGAACTGGATTCGGTGCTGAAATTACGTTCCGGACAAATAGCGGTGATGGGAGGGCTCATGGACGAAAAGTCAATAAACTATCGAGAGGGCCTGCCAGGCATGGAGGATACGCCGGTGGATTTTGTGAGCGGATCCAGAGAAAAAAGCAGCAACGTAACTGAGTTGGTGATCTTTTTGCGGGCGACTATTCTGAACAGCAAAGATAAAATGCATCACAGAGCAGATGAAAAAATATACAACAAATTTTCGTCAGAGCCAAGGCAATTGAGATTTCAAAAATGATTTTTTTCCCAAGGATGAAAAAGAAAAAATCCGGCTTTTCCCTGATTGAGGTGGCCATTGCGGTCATAATCATCGGATTAATCGCTAGCTTTACTCTGAAAGGTCGCGAGCTAATTCGCACGGCGAGACTTAGATCAGTTATCGAACAAGTAAATTCTATACGAGTGGCCACCCAGACTTTCGTGGAAAAATACGGCGTCATGCCTGGGGATCTCTCGAATGCAAAAGAGATGATAGGCGATTCTGTGGCGAACGGCAGGGGAGATGGCATAATATCTTCCATCGAAGATTCGGCGCGCTTCTGGAATCATCTTATTTCCTCAGACATAATACATTTGGAGATAGCAGGCGGATGCTCGCTGAGCAAAAGTGGAGGATTCTTTAGTGTATCAACGAATGTGCCGCATTATTCTGGAGTTTGGCTAATTCTATGTGGAGGAACAAACGATAATAAAAACTTCGTCGGCGCCGTATCCCAGGAAGATGCTCATTTTATAGATAAAAACTCCGATACAGGCTATCCGTCAACCGGAGATGTGAGGACTCTGCTGGCACCTGGATTAACTTCCATTGGACAAAAATATGATCTTAAAAATAAGAACAAAGATTGCATTATTATGTTCAAAATTTCATAAAATATATCATAGTCCACGCGGATCGCTGCTGTTGGAAATAGCTATTGCGTTGTCTATTATTGGGCTAATTTCTAGCCTTTTCATAACGAGAGCAAATATCTCAAAAAGAATTATAAAAGCCAAAACCACAAAAGATAACATAGAGACTGTAACAATAGCATTGGCAGCATATTTAGCTGAAAATTCACGGCTGCCGCGTCCTTCGACCACCGGCGACGGACTGGAAAATGCCGCCGGAGCAGATTTAACCAATTATGTCGGCGCAGTTCCGTTTCTTACGCTTGGTATTTATGAAAAATATGCGCTGGACGGCGATGGCCACAAATTGGTGTACGTGGTCGAACCCGCTCTCACGATTTCATTCGACAGAATTCACGAGGCGCCTGACGATTATTTTAAAACAACCAATTATTTTTGCTCAGAAATTAGGGATCCCAGTATCCACGTGGAATCTATGCCAAATGATCACATGGATGCTGTTGCTTTTGTGCTGGACGACGCCACGAATAATCCTCCGACGGTGACGCAGGATCGAATTGACGTAAGGATATCCACGAACACTTGTTGCCTACGAAGAAACTTCTTTCTAATAAAATATCTGAAAAGCTGTCCATGCAATCGAGAGAAGGAATAGCATTGTCCTTGGTTCAGAGGCGACGCAGCATTAGGAGCGCATCTGTTGAATCTTCCGCGGATTGGTAGTAATTCGGTCTCCGAGCCACTTCCTCAAACCCGCAACGTTTATATAGGGCGATGGCGGGCAAGTTATTATCCGCTACTTCGAGAAAAATTTTCTTCACCTCTGACGACTGCGAGTAATCCAATACTTTTTCCAGTAGCTGTGTTCCAAACGATCTGCTGCGATACTCCGTCAGAACGCATATTGTCAGTATCTCTACCTCATCCATAACTCGCCGACAGAGAATAAATCCGCAATTTTTTACGCCACAGTTGATCATAAATCCACGGGAATCCGCCGATAAATTACGAAAGTATGACTCATCCCAGTGACAAGAAAAACAAGCGGCATGCAACCGCGCTAGCGTTACTGCGCAATCGCTGGTTATGTCACAAATTTCGACACCCATTATGTTTGAATAATGTGTACGAATATAACTGGTTTCTTTCCGGTGGCGTCAAACAGAGCGCCTCGAATAATCTTCTCCACAGACGATTTCAGCTCTTTTGGTGAAATTTTCTTCTGAAAAACATTTTCCAGCGATAATTTTATTTCAGAGGCTATGTCTTTTTTAACGTCTTCCTCGTCGTCATACTCTGAATTTTCAAATAACCCATAGCAGGCGAAGTCGAGGAGCTTTATAACAGCTTTGCCCTGGCCAATGCAGGCGCTTACAACTCCACTGGATGACAGAGATAATCTCTGCTTATACACTAAGCCGTCCAGCGGAATGAGCTTATTTCCATCAACAGCCAGCATTCCTGTTTCCACTGTATCAACGATTCCTGGATTGTCTTTTGATAGCCTCAAAACAGATCCATCACGAGGAACGATAACGTTCTTTATTCCGTACTCTTTCGCTATTTCCGCGTGCCTATACAACTGCATCGTTTCTCCATGTATTGGTATCAAAAGATTTGGTTTTGTTATGGAATACAGGTGGTGCAGCTCTTCCTTGCTGGGATGTCCGGAGGCATGGATGTTGCTATCCATGTCAGCGATGACTTTTACGCCATTCTCCGTCAGCAAGTTTTGCATATTGAACACGGCTTTTTCGTTGCCTGGGATAATCCTGGAGGAAAAAATCACAATGTCATCCGAGCGCAATTTAATCGCCTTATGCGTGTCGTTGGCTATTTGGTTAAGTGCTGAGCTTTTTTCTCCTTGGCTGCCGGTGCAAACTAATAGTACTTTATTCGGATCGAGTGAGGAGGCCTTTTTATCGTCCAGAAATGTCGGTACGTCGGACAAGTATCCGGACATTTTGGCGATCCTCTCTATTCTCTTGAGCGATCTGCCTGCAATCACTAGTTGCCGACCGCTTTCTTTGGCAGCAACGTAGCATGTTTCCAGTCTGGCAAGATTGGAGGCAAAACAAGTTACTAGTATCCGATTTTTTGGGTGATCTTTAACTATTTTCACAATATTAGCGCGTACTTCGCGTTCGGATCCAAATCTTTCATCTCGAAATACGTTGGTGGAATCACATATGAGAGCCAGTACTCCGCTATCACCATAGGTTCCGAGTTTTTCCTCGTCTGTTTTGGAGCCGAGAACCGGATCGTCGTCTAGTCTCCAGTCGCCGGTATGAATAACAACGCCCTCCGGCGTCTTTATGGCCAGCGCAGATGATTCGGGCGTGGAATGAGCCACAGGAATGAATTCAACCCTGAAATCTCCCACAGATACGCCGCTCTTTACGGATGCTTTTATAAGTGGGACGCTCGATTCCATTCCAAATTGAGACAATCTGTCTCGTATCATTTCTATGGCAAACGGCCGGCCGTAGATAGGGCATTCGACCTTGCTCC
Source organism: Holosporaceae bacterium (assembly GCA_031288435.1). The sequence continues at coordinate 2,121 of JAITRK010000035.1, read as the reverse complement.
ATAGATATGGAATGGCTCCTATATGATCTTCATGGGAATGAGTCACAAAAAGAGCCTTTATTTTCGATTTGTTTTTCACCAGCAGATCCGGAGATGGCACCAGTAATTCTCTGCCGAGCGTGTTGTCAAACCCCATGCCCATGTCCACCAATATCCACTGGTCATTCCATATGTAGGCGTACAGATTCATGCCGATGGCCGAACAACCGCCAATTGGTATGAACATAAATCCTTTTTCTGTTTTACTAATATTTTTACTCATCACTAACCACAATCGTTTCAGCATTCATGAAGAGGTCTCCGCTGGATATAAACAAACGTTCGCCGCTGTTTCTTTCCAAAATCAGTCTTCCCCGATCATCCAGGTTACGGAATATTCCGGAGATGGACTCTCTTCCATTCTTTATCACAACATTACCTCGCATTTCGTTAATATTTTGTAACCAATAGTCCCTTACGCAAAAAAAATCTAGCGTTTGCAACTGGAGCAGCCAGTAGTCCACGTTTTTCAGTAGAATACAAAGCACCTCTGGTAACGGAATGTCCGCAGACTCTAGGGCGTCCTTTATGCTGACGGCAGATTCGATGCCAGGAGAGACATTAACATTTATACCAACGCTGATAATTAACCAATTATCTGCCAATGCCACAAGTATACCGCATATTTTTCTATTTTTGTAATATATATCGTTGGGCCAGTGTAGCTTGAGAAAATCAGGATTCTCAGTGAAATGTAATACAGTTTCTCTTGCGGCGCATCCGGCTGCGAGCGAAAGTTTACAAAAATCTTCAGGCTCCGGCATTCTGGTCAGGATGGACGCAAATAGATTACCTCTGGGAGACAGCCATCGACGATGGCAACGTCCAACTCCGGCCGTTTGCATGTCTGCCACAATTGCGCATCCGTCTGGATATGCCAAAAGGCCGCCATTGGTTACCATCCTGACGGCATGGCTGTGAGTGCTGTCAATTACGTTAAGTCTTATTATTTTTCTATTCATGGATGAGGATCGCATAACTTGTGAACCATAACATATCTTTGTGGATATTTCAAAAGTTTGGAGATGCTACATTGAAAACTTAACTAACCAATGTTAGTATCACAAATATTGGCGCGGGGTAGAGCAGTCTGGTAGCTCGTCAGGCTCATAACCTGAAGGTCGTTGGTTCAAATCCTTCCCCCGCAACCAATTAGAGATTCAGATGACGTATAGGCGTTCATGGTATTTTGCGGTTTTATGGTATGGCGTCCATAGTTTTAGAAGGGGTCAGTAAGTTTTTCCGGGATAGTAGGGTAATAAAAGACGTAAATCTTACCATAGAGGACGGCAAGTGTACTGTGTTGGTTGGACCGTCCGGTTGTGGGAAATCTACCATTCTACGATTGATTTGCGGCCTGGAAGAAGCGACAACAGGTAGAATTTTTATAGGCAGCAATTGCGTAAACGACGTGCCGCCAGCTGGTCGTGGGCTGGCCATGGTGTTTCAGTCCTACGCCCTATATCCGCACATGACAGTGTTCGAAAATATGGCCTTTGCCCTTAAGGTAAGAAAACTGAAAAAGGATATTATTGAGGAACGTGTGCTGAAAACTGCCAGAATTCTCAAAATAGACCATCTGATGGACAGAAAACCAAAGGAGCTCTCCGGAGGTCAAAGGCAAAGGGTCGCCATAGGAAGAGCGATTGTTAGGAATCCGCATGCCTTTCTTTTTGATGAACCGTTGTCTAATCTCGATAGCGGTCTCCGCTGCCAAATGCGCTACGAGCTGGCGAGGCTGAAAAAACAGCTGCAAACTACAATGGTTTATGTTACACATGATCAGGCGGAAGCCATGACTCTGGCGGATAAAATTGTGGTGATGCGAGACGGCGTGGTGGAGCAGGAAGGTTCTCCGCTGGATATCTACAATTCTCCGGCTAACACTTTTGTGGCAAAATTCATCGGTTCCAGTGAAATGAACATGCTGGATGTGAGGTTTGTCAAAAATAAAGGGAAACTCTCGGAGTTCGAGTTGACGTCCGGCGAAAAAGTGTCGCTTAGATTTGCGGAGGGAACGCAGTTCAGTAATTCATGCGATTACCGATTGGGAGTTAGGCCTGAGGATCTGGAAATTCAGTC
>JAITRK010000029.1 GCA_031288435.1 Holosporaceae bacterium | reverse complement strand
TGGACATACACGAAACTCCGGCCGCCATTTGTCATCGGAACGGTTTAGCCATGGCGAATCCCTGCGCGCTTCCGAAAGCCATAAAAACAATTCCAGAGATAGCCGATATAAAATGTGCGGCGCAGAGAGATTCGGTTGCGCTGATCAATCTCCTACACTGGACGTATCTGAACCATGCGAATGGCATCACGGAGCTACAAGTGGCCGAAAAGGCCCTGTATTTCAGGAAGATGCAGTTGGATTTTGTTGGCGAAAGTTTCCGCTGCATCGCCGCCGCCGATGAAAACAGTGCAATTGTTCATTATTCGCCTGACGAAAACAGCAATAAAAAGATAGAAAAAATCCTGCTGCTGGATTCCGGCGGGCAATATAAATATGGAACCACCGACATCACCAGAACAGTTTGCTTTTCGAAGCCAACAGACGAGCGCAAAATGTTATACACACTGGTACTAAAGGGACATATCGCCGTGGCGTCAGCCAAATTGCCATCTGGATCCACCGGATCTCAGCTAGATCCACTGGCGAGGCAATTTTTATGGAATAGCTTTTTGAATTATAACCATTCCACTGGCCACGGGATCGGATATATGGCGGACGTTCACGAAGGGCCGATGGCCATTGCCAAAAGCAACTACATTCAGCTTAGACCAGGGATGTTGCTATCCAACGAACCAGGAAGTTATATGGAAAACGACTTCGGCATACGCCTGGAAAACATGATGGTTGTCACTTCGACGCAAAATTGCTTTCTGGAGTTCGAAACAATTTCTCTGGTTCCGTTTGACATAAACTTTATCGCTCCGCAGCTACTGACAGAGAAAGAAATTGCCTGGATCAACGATTACCACAGGGATATTATAAACCGCATGGCCGGAAAACTTTCGCCGGAGGTAGCGCAGTGGCTACGGCACTATTGCTCAGCCATTCCGCAGAAAAACACGGCATGATTAACTATGTTCGTTAATTTGGTTTTGCGATTTTTAGCATTTTAAGTTCGAGAAGCTCCAGAAGGCGCAAAATGGAATCGAGGCTTTCTGGAGCTTTGCCAAGAGAAAATTAGCGAAGTTTAATGTCCTAAAGAATGAAGCCTTTACTAATGCACTTGAAAAAATGTATCGTTATAGTAATGAAGACAGGACTTTATCAAGGTATTGACCAACATGGTCAATAAACGAAAAAAAGGCATATACGTATATGTTGAAAAAACGCCCCTTCACGAGTGAAGATACCGTCTTTTGTCTCGGAATGCAGGACTTTTGCCGAAGTTTTTGCGGCAACTTAACCATTTTTGCTGGTGCGACAACATTTATCTGAAGAACGGTATGGCAAGATTTGTGGTGGGATGCTACATTTGCAACTTTTAGCTGCGCTTGCTCTGATAGCAGTACAAAAACATGCCAAAATTGTTAAGCTGCTCGATGACGAGCTCTCTATTAAGGACAATGCACATTTCGGTTTCAACGGCCATGCCGGCAAATTTGTGTTCGTGTAGTTTCTGCACCGTATTTAGACCGATCACCGGCAGATCCATTCTATAATCCTGCTGCGGTTTAGAGACTTTTACCAACACGCCGCCACTGGACTTTCTCAGCGAAGCGCATCTATCTATTAGCGCGTCCGTTCCCTCAACGCATTCCACGCCAATAATCAATCCACGGCGTATAATTATAGATTGACCAATGTCCAAATTCCCGATGACTTTAGCGACTTCGAAGCCTTTTTCTATGTCGCTCATGTCAAGTTCGTCTGGCTTGACTTCTGTCATAGCGCCTTCGGAAAGGAACACGTCGTCTATTAGATCGGTTCCGGCTATTACCTCAAATCCTTCTTCCTTCAGTAGTTGAGATAATTTTTTCAGCAAAGCGTCATCTCCGGCAAAAATACTTTTCCCTAATTTTAGAAGCCATGAGGCGCCTTTTTTGTCCAGCTCTAGATTATTGAAGTTAGGTCTCGCCACGCGACCGGCCAGCACAAGCTGATGGACGTTGTTTTCTCGAAAAAAACCAATGGCTCGGCCCACGTCGCCTATTTTTACCGACAACGCCGGTATTTTTTTGTAATCGCGCAGGCTTGCAAGCACATCCGAGATCTCTTCTCCAAAAAATAGTAGGCAGAAATTGATGTTTTTTTTCAGACAGGCTCGGGCCACAAGTAATGGATAATCGCCGCCGCCGCATATTATGCCAAGGCTCAGGCCTTCGACATTGATGCTTGTCGTCATAGGATCTCTTCCAAAAAGTGAATGTCGAAATTTGCATCTATGACGGCTTTATTATCTGCCAGTTTTATGTGCAGTGGAATAAGCGTATCTACGCCATCGATGACATATTCTTTCAGTGCTCGACGCAGCCTAGCCAAACATTGTTCGCGATCATTGGCATGGACGATTAGCTTGGCTATCAAACTGTCGTAATAGGGCGGAATTTTGCATCCGTCGTAGAGAGCGCTGTCTACCCTTATGCCTGGCCCGCCTGGACAATGGTAATTGGAAATCTTTCCGGCCGATGGAAGAAATGTATCGGGATTTTCAGCATTGATACGACATTCTATGGCATGTCCTTTGAAACTAACGTCTTCCTGGTTGATGGAAAGTTTATTTCCGCCGGCCACCAGTATTTGCTCGCGAATTATATCCACGCCGGTGATCATTTCGGTTATCGGATGCTCTACCTGAATCCTAGTGTTCATTTCTATGAAAAACAACTGGCCATCTTCGTATAAAAACTCCAGTGTCCCGACTCCAACATAGCCCAACTTTGCGATGGATTTTGCAATTTTTTTACCGAACTCATCTCGAAATTCTGTGGATAGCACAGTGCTTGGGGCTTCTTCCCATACTTTCTGATGTCTTCTCTGGAGAGAACAATCTCTTTCGCCCAGATGAACGGCGTTACCATATTTATCGGCTATGATTTGGAATTCGATATGCCGTGGCTTCCTCAGATATTTTTCCAAATAGACTCTGTCGTTACCAAATGAAATGCCGGCTTCTCTTTTGGCCGTTTCGTAGGCTTCTTTGAATTCTTCTTTGGATTTTGCCACTTTCATGCAGCGTCCGCCGCCTCCACCGGCTGCTTTTATCAGCAGTGGATAGCCGACGCCTCCGGCTACGGCAAGCGCCTTATCCAGAGTAGTAACTGCACGGTCTGATCCTGGCACCACTGGTAGTCCAAGCTGCGCCATGGTTTTCTTCGCCATGATTTTATCTCCCATCATGGCTATATGATCTGCCTTTGGACCTATGAAAGTTAATCCATGCTCCTCCACCATGTGTGCAAACGTGGAATTCTCGCTGAGAAAGCCAAACCCAGGATGAATTGCGTCGGCGCCGGTGATGCAGGCGGCAGAAATAATAGCCGGAACGTTGAGATAGCTCTCCCGCGGCGACGGCGGCCCTATGCAGACACTCTCGTCCGCAAGGCGCACATACATTGCGTCTGCGTCTG
>JAITRK010000083.1 GCA_031288435.1 Holosporaceae bacterium | reverse complement strand
AATGTTTCCCGAGTGGCTTATAGATGGCTGTTTCAGAATAAAGCAAGTATTTACGTGACAAATGATAAAGCATGAACTAAAGAGTAATGACGATACCAATGCCGCCGTAGATACGCGGGTGTTGCCATATAATATCGAGGCGGAACAATCTGTGCTTGGCGCCATTATGCTGAATAACGAGTGCTTTGAGTCGGTGTCCGAATTGCTTATGCCCTCCTATTTTGCCGTTCCGGTTAATGGAAAAATATATGGAGCCATAAGCCACCTAGTATCCCAGGATTTAATAGCCGATCCAATAACCCTGCGGGCATATTTCGAAAAAAACGAAGAATTGCAAACCATTGGAGGCGGCAGTTATCTGGTGCAGCTGGTAAATGCCGTTGTCTCCATCAGCAGCGTTGAAGATTATGCAAAACTTATACGTGATTTATATCTGCGGCGGCAGCTAATAATATTTGGCGAAGACGTTTCTCATAGAGCTCATAGCTTCGATATCGGCGAAAGCGCCGGCGATCAAATCGAAATAGCTGAAGCAAAATTGTACAAAATTTCGACGGCTGATAAACGCAACAGCGTCGTAACATTTTCCGGCGCCCTGTCCTCCACCATGGAGATTCTCGAGACCGCTTTCCGAAGTAACAGCAGCATCACAGGCATAACCAGCGGTTTTATAGACCTGGATAAATGGCTTGGTGGATTTGGTCGCTCTGACTTGATCATATTGGCTGGCCGTCCATCAATGGGAAAGACTGCGCTGGCCACGAACGTAGCGTTCAATGCCGCGACGTCTTTTGCCAAAAAAGCGGATGGCGGAGGAAAAGTACTTTTCTATTCGCTGGAAATGTCCAAGGAGCAGCTGGTTACCAGGATCTTATCCCAGGTGACAAATATAGCGTCCGAAAGAATTCGCCGCGGCGAAATCAAAGAGGGTGACTTTGCAAAACTGGTTGATGCCAGCCGGAAGATGGCAGATCTCCCGTTGTTCATAGACGATTCTCCGCTAATGAATGTCGCGTCTCTCAGATCCAGGGCAAGAAAATTGCAGAGACAACACGGCCTGGATTTCATAATTGTGGACTATCTACAGCTGCTGCAGGGCAATACTGATAAAAAAAATGAAAATCGCGTGCAGGAAATATCAGAGATTACAAGAATGTTGAAATCCGTTGCAAAAGAACTTAATATTCCTGTACTAGCTTTGTCACAGTTATCAAGGGCAGTGGAAATCAGAGACGATAAACGACCGTTGCTGTCTGATCTTCGAGAATCCGGCTCCATCGAACAGGATGCCGATGTGGTTATGTTCGTTTATCGGGAAGAATATTATGAAACCAGGAAAAAGCCAGAAGATGGAACAGAAGAATATCGCAAATGGATGAGCAAAATGACAGTTATTCATAATCTAGCGGAAATAATCGTTGCAAAACAACGGCATGGCCCAGTCGGGACGGTAAAATTGTTTTTCGATGGTAAATATACAAAGTTCGACAATTCGTCGGATGATCGCAAATGATTTCTGGGAGTCAATCTGATAACATGAAAATGAATTTCAACAACATTGCTACTAAAGATGAGCTTGTCAACTGTAATGATAGCTATTACGACGACGATAGGATCGCAGAGGCACTGCAGACAGTTCCGGCGCATGTGTTGTCGGCCATCGTGATCGACCTGGACGCTCTGGCCTGCAATTACAACATGGTGAAGAAAGAACTGTGCGCCGGTTCCTCCGTGGCGGCTGTTGTTAAAGCAAATGCCTACGGTTTCGGAATGGTACAAGTAGCCAAAAGATTATATCGCGAAGGATGCAGAGTTTTCTTCGTGGCAACCATAGATGAGGGCATAGACCTAGGAAATGCTCTACCACCAGATGTAAAAATATTCGTTTTGGCTGGAGTTCCTTTAGGTTGCGAATGCATTGTGCATGAACATAATTTAGTGCCGGTACTAAACTCCATGCTTCAGGTGCGCAGATGGTCCGATTATTGCGAAAAAATTGGCACAAAACTGGAAGCCGCAGTTCATATTGATACTGGAATTAATAGGAACGGCATTTCGTATCGGCATGTGGAACAATATGGGGACGAAATAGTCAATTGTCTCAACATCAGTTTCGTTCTCAGTCATTTGGCCTGCGCCGATACGCTACATCATCCACTGAATGATTTGCAGCTGCATAGATTCAGAGAAGTGATGAAAATTTTTGGTCCCGCCGTAAAGGGCAGCTTTTCGGCCACGAACGGCTTTTTCCTGGGCGAAGACTTTATGTTCGATATGGTTAGGCTGGGAAAATCTCTCTATGGCTTTTCCATACGCGAGGATAAAGTAGGTAGCCTCATACCGGTGATGAACGCGTTCGCAAGGATAGTACAGGTAAGCGAGCTAAAGGTCGGCGATGTGGTTGGCTATGGAGCCACATTCACAGCTAATCGGGCAATGAAGACCGTTACCATCGGTATGGGATACGCCGACGGTTTCATGAGAAAATTCAGTGCCTTCGGCCATGGGTTTATCGGAGGAAAGAAAATCCCGGCTATCGGAAGAATATCAATGGATTTCGTAGTATTTGACGTCACTGAAGTTGATGATTGCTTCCTGCAAGAGGGAAACTGGGTGGCACTAACCC
>JAITRK010000001.1 GCA_031288435.1 Holosporaceae bacterium | reverse complement strand
TAGGTTAGTATTTGAAATATGCGTTAATCCTGAACTTTTGTAGCGTTGCGAAATATTAGTAACGACGTTGCTAATAGTTATTTGGCATGCTCCATTTTTTATATCGTCGTACAAACTGTTTTTTTGCGATTCCTGGAGATTTTTGACGCCAACAAACGGCGTTCCATCCTTTAAAACACAATCGCTAAATGGGTTTATTCCGCTGGCTGCCAGCGCGCTCAATCTATGTATCAGTATGAGCGTGGTTTTCGCGTTGACTTTTGTCTGAAAAACGCAGAGTTCAATATTCTTCGGATGCGTTCCATACTCGCAAAAACCGCCATAGGGATAAATTCTAAATTTTGCTTTTTCCGACGATTCTTCTTCCCGCAAAAAATCTCCGTGGGAAAAAACATATTTTTCCACGATTTGGTCTCCGTCCAAAAATGGAAAAACTTTTTCGTATAAAGAATTACCTTCCTTTTCAAACTTTAGTTGGTAATCGTCAAAACTTTTTCCAAAAAAATTATGCTTTTCGTTCTCCGCAACATATTCGCCAGAATTTTCGAATCCTACGGTTATTTTGGAGCAGAAAGCTTCTGGATTTTTTAGCGGAGAGCCGCCGTCGATGAGCGGCGTTTTGTATATTTCGTTTTTGCCAAGACTTCTGGCATTTTCGATGCGTTCAACGGAAGCGGACGCTGCTATTTTTTCCGAATTAATGGCGGCATTTAGCGAAATATTCTCAGGCCAAATGCCGGCTAGTTTTATGGGATAATCTTCGTCGCTTTCCGTTTCCAATAGTATTTCCTGCCTGACGTTTTCCTCCGTATCTGGCAAGCTTGGAAAATCTCGGATATATCCTTTGGATAAAAATCGTATTCCTCTTGATAATGTCATTTTCGATTCCTTTCACATAACGAAGTCCGGCAGATTTACGTCTTTGGACACGACTCTGGCTGTGTTTAGCGGATGTAAAAATACCTTTATTTTTGTTGGATGTTTTTTTAATATCGAGCGAAGTTCTGCCGTTGTTTTCGCGTCGGATCTACCAAGTATGTCTTCCTGTTCCTCCGGCAGATTTTCCACAAGCACCTTCGTCACAATGTGCTCCAGACCTACCCTATTTTCGCCGGCGGTGATGGATAAATTTTTAAGATAGGTGTTCAGTTTTTCGAGTGGAATTTCCGTAAATCCGGACGATGCATTGCAGGCGATTACCAGGCGCATGATTCTATGATTTGCGTCGGCAAAAAACGTAATTTTTGTTATTTTTCCCACTATGCGTCCCGATGGGAACCTCTGATCAACGATGGTGACCTGGTCTTCCAATGTCGCCCGCATGAAGTCCCTGGCGTAAACGCTGAATCCAATTTCGATAAATCTTTGGGAGTAATTTATGAGGGCCATTGCCTTTTGCATCGCATAGCGAATGGCATTTTTGCCGCGATTGGTGCAAAAAAAAGAACCTGCCGTTTCGTCCGCCAGGGCGTCCGGTATTTTTGATAAAAACTTCCACTTTCCATCGTCAAATTTATCTCCGGAAACATGCGGTTCCAGGCATTCGAACAATTGCCCTTGGTGAGCCACCTTTTGTTTGCAATCGTAGCTACAGAAATACTCCCAGTCGGGAACAGCTTTTGGCAATTGTAACGCGCCAAGTTTTAGGTGGATATCCTTTTCTCGGCCGTGCCTGGATTTTATAATTTTTATCGCTACGTTTTCCACTATTTTTTGTCGATAATGCCAATTAACAAGCATTCGACCATCAAAGTAAAATTTTTTAAATTTTATCGAACTTTTCCCAGCAATAAATTCTCGCGACGTTGCTGAAAAATCACGGAAGAATTCGCAACGCTGCGCTGGAAAAATTTCCTTTATTCTGCAATTAACAAGACGATAGCCTCCGCCGGGCGAGAATTTGCAGATATTTTCAATTCCGCTTTTGATGTTCGTCAGCGAGCTTACGACTTCGTTTTTAAAATTCGACGCGATCAGCGGATACAAATTCACGCAGCCATAGATGTGCTGGATCCAATTGGCCGATATGTGCAAATTTACGCTTTTGTACGGTTCACGGGATAATCTTACCCGCAGAGAATTTTGTATTATGTCCTTCCCAGAAATTTCGAAATTTTTGAGCCCACTATTTATATGGGACAGCGATAATTTTCCAGTTTTCATATCCCAGTGAAACACGTTGTTGTTTCCTTCCAAAAAGATTGTGGGATTTGTCATGTCGCGGGCTGAAAAAAACAAATCGTCAAATTCGACGCCTTTATCAACCAACGTGTGCCTATCAACATCCCTGTGCAGCGCCTGATTTTTTCGGAGAAAATCGTTGAGTTGCTCCTGGTAGTCGTCCGGCTCGGAAATAAATTCCAATTTTAGACAAGAATTTCCAATGCCAATGGGAAAGGACACGAGGCGGCCGGAGAAAATCGTCTCCATCTTTCCTTCATCCAATTGAGCACCGATTTTCGCGTATTTTCTGGTTAGCAGCGCCTCGGTGGAATTTCTTGCGGTAATAATCGCTTTTGCCGACGCAAAACCGCATTCCCGCTGTGTAATTTCTAGAGATATCAGTTGGGCGTCGCCGCGCCACGCTGTTTTCTCTTCCTCGCAGGAAGCGCACCAATCAAATATTATTTTCATCTTTCATCTCCAGTAAAAAAAGTATAGTATGTCGCCTGATAGAACGGAGTTTGGTATGGCTGACAATTTTTTTCGCAGAAAAGGGTATGGCTACGGAATATTTTTCCTCTTCCTTATGATGCTGGTTAGCTGCGCCAACGACGTCATTGCCAAATTCATAGGGCAGCGCATAGATCCGGTGGAAGTAATATTTTTTAGATTTTTCTTCAGCCTCGTAACACTGTTGCCATTTGTTTGGACCCGCGGACTTGCAGCTATTCTAAAAACATCCTATCCTCTGGGTAATATCCTGAGAGGCATGCTTGGCGCCGCGAGCTTTTATCTCTACACCTATGCGTTGGTTAAAATTCAAATCGTGGAAGTCGTTTCAATTCTTTGGACAATTCCGCTATTCGTTCTTGTGCTGTCGATTTTCTTCCTGAACGAGCGGGTCGACCTGCATCGTTGGGTAGCGACACTGATTGGTTTTTTCGGATTGTCTTTCATAACCCTCTATGACAGCGGAGTTTCATTTTCACTCAAAATGATCTATCTAATTCCAGTGGCGTCGGCGTTTTTGTTTGCAGTACAAGACATTATGATAAAGAAGATGGTGAGCAATGACGATGCTGTCACCATGCTTTTATATTTTGCCTTCGTTAGCAGTGTCATTACTATTTTCCCAGCATTAATGGTTTGGAAAACGCCGATGCTGAACGAATTGCTTCTGCTTTTCCTCTACGGATTGTTCGCCAACCTGATGCAGTATCTTATTTTCCTTGCTTTTGAAGCCACCGATTTGTCTGCATTGGCTCCGTTCCGCTACGTAGAATTTTTGCTGTCCGCAGTAACGGCGTTTCTATTCTTCGGAGAAATACCAGGAGTAAATGTCCTGGTGGGAGCGCTGATACTAATCCCATGCACATTATATTTGACCTATGGCGAAAACAAAAGAGCGCGAAAATACTCCAACAAAAAAAATTCAACGCCAAAAGAGCAAATCACCTGAGTAAAAGTCATCAGCGTCTCGCCTAGAGTTCCTCCAACCTCAATCTCCAGCAGCCTGTCATTCCCCATTCGTCGGTTTCAAGTGAAAAATCCAGCACCTTCATGCTTAGCCATGGCCTAAAACTCACGAATATTTTTTCTTCGTAGGTTTTTAGCAGCTCCACCGTGGCGTTGCTGAGCTTGAATTTTTCCGGAGTTCCATCTGCGCTGGAAACGAAAACGGAATCCTTTACCGGCGGCCTAAGTAGCTGAATTTTCGTTTCTCCTGGAGCCAGCGATTGCCACAGATTCTGAATGCATCCAACGGCAATTTGCGATCCTATCCAAATTTTATCTGCCAGAGGCGAATTTGTATCGCGACAGGATATGACGCTTTTATATTTTTTATTTTCGGACGATTCGAGAAAAAGCAGGTCTCCATTTATTGATCGTCTAAATTCGCCGTTTGGAATTGGCAGCAGCTCCTGGACACAGTTCCTCGCACTCTCCGGAGGTAATCCGGATATGCCAAGCAGCAGATTAGTCTCCGGCATCATGTTAGTCCATCCACTCAGGAGCCGCAGTCGGCGTCGTTCGAGACATATATTCCAGGTACTCGGCCAGCTCATCCATTGAGTTATTTTCTTCGTTAATTGGTTCAGTCATTTGCGTCATCCTCATATATGGCTTTCAGCTGAAGAATCGCTACCAGATTCAGCCGAAGATTATTTTTTCTATTCTCGATTGATTCTATCTTTATCTTTGCGGAACCGATGATGGACTCCTCCTGATATAGCGTTAATTCGCGGCTGATTATTTTTGTAATGTTCTGCAAAACCTGGATGCTTTTGCCGCTGCAGCTGTTGCCATCGTCATCGTTGCCGTCCACAATGGTCAGGACGAACTCCACACGGGACATAAGATTCTTCCCCTGCCTAATATCTTTCAGTTCAAAAATTATGTATGGCGTTTTCCGTAGCATTTCCGGCGGCGACGAAGGAAATATCACAGTTGTAAGTCCTTTTTTTATGGCGTTTATGATGCCAAAATCCCAAGGTAAAAACATTTATTCCCCCTTTTGTTTTACTGTAGCATGGAACAGGATTAAATCCTTTGCAGGATCGCGAACAGGTAGCTGCGTTGGCATAAAAATTTTGCCGTTTAAAGCAATTCTAAAATTGTCAGGAAAATCCTTTCTCCATTTAATTACAAATAGATACAACGCCCTTCTGGCGGAAATATCCTTGATAAAAATCGACGCCCACAGATCATTCCAGTAGACATACTCCAAAATCCAGACATTACTTTCGGAAAGTTTTTTCTCTGCGGTTTCGATTTTTACCTTTGTATTGAATAAATTTCGCATGGCGTTACTCCTAGCATAGTCTTAGATTTAGAAACGGGCTAAGCAACTGCCTAACGCCTCTGGAAAATATATCGTCATTTTTATGGGAATATCTTTCCTGGTAGGCGTTCGCCAGCAGCATGAGGTTTGCCAGCTTCAATTGGTATGGAATATTCTGGACGTCTTCGACAATTCCCGCTTCATAAACGACCTCCAATGCCCTTGGTTTTTTATAGCCCACTGACATGTTTAGCCGAAGCATAGAATCGGCTTTTTCGAAACCATACTTCCTATCGTCGATCTTTTTGCCGTCCAGAGTTACATCGACTATT
>JAITRK010000031.1 GCA_031288435.1 Holosporaceae bacterium | reverse complement strand
GGAGATACAAATGTTTGACGATCATGGACGAGTTCAGCAAGGAATCCTTAAAGATTAGAGTGGAACGCAGCATTGCGTCAGGACATGTTCTTGAGGCCCTATCGGAGCTGTTCGCAGAGGAAAAAATGACATTCTCTTGCAAAAATGAAGCGGTATATCAGATTGTATAACTCCTGTATAACCATAGATAACGCGAAGTATGGCGAAAATATGCGTCGTACTTTTCTCGAAAACCAACAAAGCCATTCAATGCGCTTTAGTAGCTTTCTTTTTTATTGGTTATACAGGGGTTATACAAAATCGCGGTTATACAGAATTTCCGAGGAGCCTCGATCGCTATTTTCCCCTCGAATTTCAGGTGGTGCGTCCGGAGGGATTCGAACCCACGGCCTTCTCCTCCGGAGGGAGACGCTCTATCCTCTGAGCTACGGACGCAGAACTACTGCAGTTGGCGCCGCAATTTCTCTCCGCCGAGTATGTGAACATGGAAATGCGGGATCTCTTGACCAGAATCATCGCCTACATTACTCAATATTCTATACCCTGTTTTGGAGATTTGCAGCATATCGGCTACTTTCGCTACCACATCAAAAAAATGTTTTACGTCATTAGCCGAGGCAGAGGTGACGAAATCATGAAAATCAACATACATTGCCTTTGGGATCACCAGCGCATGCACTTTGCAGGCTGGATTTATGTCATAAAAGGAAAGCACAGATTCATCCTCGTATATTTTCTTAGACGGAATCTCAGATTGCAAAATCTTATAGAACACGTTGTTTTTGTCGTACATATACATAATTAATATTCACCAATTAGCCAGCGCAGAGCCTAAAGACCGTTGCTCTTGGAATCTTCATGCGGCCAAGACTCCAGGTGGGCGCCATATATACCAACCACGATCAGCACAGAGACAGCTCCCTTTCTAAAAATAGGCCGCAGAGATATTAGCTTACGTATCCATACGCTCTGCAGAGAATAGTTTATTCCATACAATCCTGCAAATCAATAAGACTGTTCTACTATTCGCGTTGATTTTAAATTATTTATGCAACAAATTTTAATAGCGAAATACAGAGAGTTATCTAATATCTATACTTCCAACTTATACCCGCTTCGCCGGCTGTGTTTGCTTTCACTGAGATCTTTGGGGTTAGCGACAGGTCAACGTCAAACGTGGCGCCCTCGGAGGTTTTATTGATGCTTATGTAGACGTTATCATTAACATATTTGCCTGCGCTAACGTTTACTCCATTTTCCGAGCTGGAACTCTTATCGACGTTCAGCGAATGGGTCCTCTTGTCAGAGCTGGTAAAGGATAGGCTATCGATTATTCCAATATTTTGGAAAGTATTTAGCACGGAAAAAATATAGCCATGACTGTTGAAACTCGCCAGGACATGCGCCATCTGCGCCGCTTCTGATACCGAAAGATATTTTAGATCTTTTCCGAAAAGCATATTGGATAGTATTACATCCTTTGAGTAATTTGGCGTGGAATATAGGTCGAACGATACTCCGCGTTCAGGAGTGTTTTCCATGTCGAAATATACCACGATATCGCCGAAATTGCGGGTGCAAACGAATTTCATCTTTGGATCAAACTGGAATTCCGGCAGAAATTCTGCGTACCCGTTTATCATTTCCATTCTTTTGCCGAAGAGATCGAGTTTGCCTTTCATTATTTTCAAACGTCCAGCCATTGTTTGCTGATGGTCATAGGTGGATATGTGCAAATTCCCTTGTAGAGTCATTTCAAAGACGTTGCCTGAAAAATTTATTTGCGGACAGTGCGCCTTTATGTCGTATCGAAAGAAATTTTTTTGATCTGTTTCTTTTTGATCGGACTTTCTTTTTACGCGGATTTCGTTTTCTATAATAATATCGTCTTTTTTGCAGGCGTCGTCGGCGTCGAATTTTTGGATTTTGCAGCGAGGAATGACCACGTCGCCGCCTATCTGGAGGTTTTCGATGGTCCCGGCGATTTTTCCGATTCCCGATACAACTATGCTTATATTATCCGTATCAAAAAGTTTATAATTACCGAATCTAAGCTGGAGATCTGTTTCTACATTTGGCACAAAGTCATTGAATATAAATTTTCCGCCTCCGCTCAGCGTTAATTTGTTTTTGCTGGAATCAATGAATTCGCCGACCATGGTTAAGTTATTTCCATTATTTCCGGATAGCGAAATGGTTCCGTTTTTAAGTATCATATCATTTACGGCGATGCGCGCTTTCCTGACGGTCAAGTTGCCGTGAACAACCGGATTTGCCATGCTGCCGCCGATGCGCATGTCGCAGTTTACGCTTCCGCGAATATCTAATTTATCTGTTAACTCCAGTAGATCTTTCAATTCCATGCTGCCATAAATACGACAGCGCAGCGCATTGCTGAGCATATTCTTCTGAACTTTACTGCCGGCACCCTGGAGTAACGGAAGAAATACCTCGCAAATTAGTTCCTGTTGCCGACGCTTTACGACGGCTTTTAGATCGATGCCGTCTGCCAATAGATTCAGTCGTAGATTGATCATATCTTTTTTTGTTAGTGGCGTGAAAACGGAGAAATTTCCATTTCCTAATAAAAATCCGTCGCGCGGTTCCAGTCGCATCGATCCGTCCAGCACCATCGCAACCATGCCGCCGTTGAATAATTTTCGCATCCAGCTGGTATTAAATGAAGATATTTTAACATCAA
>JAITRK010000077.1 GCA_031288435.1 Holosporaceae bacterium | reverse complement strand
TGTCCGTTGTCAGAATTTCTCATCGCTGCGGTGTTCCGCTGCTGCTGATGGACGACGTTATGACGCATCTTGACGAAAATAGCCGTAGAAACCTGGTGAACGAACTGCAAGGTATTAACGTGCAAACGTTCTTTACCGGAACTGATGTAAATCTTTTCCGCGACGTTCCTGATTCTTCCATGATCTACCGGATAAAACAATCTATCTGCACGCGCGAATCATAATAGACGTTATAGACGTTTGCTAATTGCCGAAGGTTCATGCTGCATGGATACTTCCATATCTTGCCAGTGCGACTGGTAGCGGGAGAGGGACTTGAACCCCCGACAAACGGATTATGATTCCGCTGCTCTAACCAACTGAGCTACCCCGCTGCTATGCTAAGCTTCGTACATAAGATCGTCTAATATAATTCATAAACCCGATCGATTGTTTTCTATCAATAAAATTACCTAAAGTAAAGCTAGTTCATATATTCATTAACTTCAGCTTTATAATCAGCATATTTATGCGAATAATTTATATCTTTGTCGTGTATTTTTCTTTTTGGCGTTTGTTGTACTTATCCGACATTTTATGATAGGTTGTGCTATCGGATTCAGGCGGAAATTTAGGCTGCGTAATGATGTTAGACTTTTTAAAATCAGTTTTTGGTTCACACAATGACAGAATTGTGAGGCGGTATCTAAAAATAGCTGAGGAGATTAACGCTCTGGAAGAGCCGATTTCGGCGTTATCAGACGAGCAGCTACGTGGAAAGACCACCGAATTTAGAGAAAGACTATCCCAGCAGGAAACACTGGACGATATTCTGCAGGAGGCGTTTGCGGTCGCACGCGAGGCGTCCAAAAGAGCTCTTGGTCTTCGTCCATTCGACGTACAGCTGGTTGGCGCGCTGGTTCTGCACAATGGGATGATTGCAGAAATGAAAACCGGAGAGGGTAAAACTTTGGTCGCCTCTCTTGCCGTCTACTTGAACGCATTGGAAGGAAAGGGCGTTCATGTGGTAACGGTCAACGATTATCTGGCTAGCCGCGACGCAGAGTGGATGGGAAAAATTTATGAATTTCTAGGGCTCAGCGTTGGCGTTATAGTTCACGGCCTCACAGACGCCCAGAGGCGTGAGCAATATGCCTGCGACGTTACCTACGCCACAAATAACGAACTTGGATTCGATTATCTGCGGGACAACATGAAATTTTATGCATCTGAGCTGGTGATGCGTCCTTTCAGCTACGCCATAGTTGACGAAGTCGATAGCATATTGATAGACGAAGCTCGAACGCCGCTTATCATATCTGGAGCAGCCGAGGATTCCGCCGACTTGTACATAAAAATGAGCGCCGTCGTACCGCTGCTATCTCCGGAAGATTTCGAAGTGGATGAAAAACACCGCAGCGTCACTCTAACGGAAGTCGGAAATGAGCATATAGAGAAACTGCTGCGAGATGTGGGCCTGCTTACGTCTGGTAATCTCTATGATATACAAAATATATCGATCGTTCACCATGTTAACCAGGCGCTCAAGGCGCATACGCTTTTCAAGAGAGATGTGGACTATATCGTAAAGGGCGGGAAGGTCATAATAATCGATGAATTCACCGGCCGCATGATGGAGGGGCGACGCTATTCAGATGGTCTGCATCAGGCGATCGAAGCTAAAGAAAAAGCAAAAATTGAAATGGAAAACCAGACGCTGGCTTCCATTACGTTCCAAAATTTCTTTAGAATGTATAAGAAATTATCCGGAATGACCGGAACAGCCGTCACAGAAGCCCAGGAATTATCTGAAATATATAATGTGGAAACCGTGGTTATTCCAACCAATCTTCCGGTGGCGCGGCAGGATCTCGACGATGAGGTCTATAGAACGGCAAATGAAAAATACGACGCCATTATTGGCCTTATCCGCGATTGCGTAGCTCGGAAACAGCCGGTGCTTGTTGGAACAGTCAGCATAGAGAAGTCGGAGCATTTCTCTTCTCTTCTGAAGAAGGAAGGCATATCACACAATGTGTTAAACGCCAGATACCATGATGTTGAAGCGCAAATCATAGCCGAGGCCGGAAAATCTGGCGCTGTAACCATAGCCACCAACATGGCCGGACGCGGCACCGACATAAAACTGGGCGGTAATCTTGAGGCGCGGCTGGCCCGTGATCTGGTCAATATCGAGGATCCAGAATTAATTGAAGAAATCAAAGGCATGATTGAAAGAGAAATCGAAAGAGACTTTGAGGTGGTAAAGAAAGCCGGCGGTCTGTATGTAATTGGAACAGAACGACATGAAAGCCGTCGCATAGATAACCAGCTGCGCGGTAGATCAGGTCGTCAGGGAGACCCAGGCGCGTCGAAATTTTTCCTGTCAGTGGAAGATGATCTGATGCGCATTTTTGGAATGGAAAAGCTGGACGCCATGCTACAGAAACTAGGCATCGAGGACGGCGAAGCTATTACGCATCCGTGGGTAAATAAGGCGCTGGAAAAAGCTCAAATGAGAGTAGAGGCCAGAAACTACGACATCCGAAAACACCTTTTGAAATTCGACGACGTAATGAATGATCAACGGAAGGTCATCTATACTCAGCGGTGTGAACTTATGTCGGAGAACGTTGATCTATCTGAAGACGTCAACGAAATGCGGCGAGAGCTTATAAACAAAATAATATACAGCATCGTGCCAGAGAATACTTCCTACGAATTCTGGGATCTTCCGGCGATAAACGAAAAAATAAATGAATTTTTCGGCAACGACGTTTCGTTGGCAAGTGATGAAAATATGTCACGGGACGCCGCCGTAGAATTTTTATACGAACTTGTTATTAAAAAAATGAAAGAAAAAGAGGATCTCTATTCTCCTCCAATGATAAGATACATGGAAAGAACTGTTCTGCTGCGCATGATTGACCAATATTGGAAGGAACACCTGCTAAACCTCGACCGCGTGCGTCAGGGAATTAACCTGAGAGCCTATGCCCAGAGGGATCCGCTGAACGAATACAAACAGGAAGCTTTTTCTCTTTTTGAAAATATGTCCGACGCCATAAGAGCTGAGACGGTTAAGGTCTTGTCGTTGTTTGAATTGTCCGGCATTAAAAGGGGCGAAGAACTGAGCGAGCTACTTCTGGAAAAGAGCGATGAAAATGAAGAAGTAACTTCACCATCGGATGATAATGGCAATATTGCCATCTCTCGAAATGCTCTTTGTCCGTGTGGCAGCGGAAAGAGATATAAAAATTGCTGCGGGAAAATCTCTTGATAAGAGAGTATGCGCCTGCGCCGAATAACGTCGCCCATGGTTGAGTGGCATGTCGAACAATAGCGAGTCCATCGTTTCTGTTCTTCCGGAGGGACCATTTGACTCTAGTTTTTCCTATCTTTGCGGTGGCGCAGCAGTAGTTCCCGGGGACGTGGTCGAAGTTCCATTCGGAAAACGGACCCTACTTGGCGTGGTGACCGATCAACCGGTGGAAACTAACGTAAAACTGAAAAACATCGCAAAAGTATTCAACCACAACATCGGAGACGTTTCACTGAAATTTTTGCAATGGGTGTCGGATTACACGCTTGTTCCTCGTGGCAACGTATTGAAGATGATTCTTGCGGAAAAAAGCGTTTTTTCAGCAAAAAAAAATATTACCATGCCCGGGAAAGAAATTTTTCGGTTTCAAGATATAGAATTAAACGACGATCAGCGGATTGCCATGGAAAATCTCCGCGACAGCGGCTCGCGGCCATTTTTGCTCCACGGCGTCACCGGCTCTGGGAAAACGGAGGTATATCTGACTGCCGTACGTGAAGTACTCCAGGCCAATCGCCAGGCGCTTATCCTGTTTCCGGAAATAGCATTGACCAATCAAATAATTCAGCGAATTCAGCAATATTTTGGAATAACGCCAACCATTTGGAATTCGCAGGTTTCTTCAAAGAACAAGAGAATCGCCTGGCATGGCGCGATCTCTGGCGAAACCCACGTATTTGTCGGCGCTAGATCGGCCCTATTTCTTCCCTTTAAAAATTTGGGAATAATCGTTGTGGATGAAGAACATGATTCTTCCTATAAGCAGGAGGAAGGGAGCTTTTACAACGCCAGAGACATGGCTATAGTGCTGGGACATTTGAGACACGTTCCCGTAATCCTATCGTCGGCGACCCCGTCGTTGGAGAGTTACCTTAATACAAAAAATGGGAAATACGGCTATGTTTTCATAAAGAACAGATTCGGGAAATCAGTAATGCCGTCGCTAAAGCTAATCGACATGCGGCAGAACAAATTTGACGGGTTCATATCTCCGCCGCTCCTGGCCGCCGTGGAAAGCACTCTGGAACGAGGCGAACAATGCCTCATCTATCTAAATCGGCGCGGATATTCTCCGGTAACTCTCTGCAAATCCTGCGGAGAGAAAATAGAATGCCCAAACTGTACCAGCTGGTTGGTATATCACAGGAGCACAGACAAAATGACGTGTCACCACTGTGGTCATCGAACGCAGATTCCTCAAAAATGTCCAGCCTGCGGAGAAAAAGGCTCAATGATACCATTCGGCCCTGGCGTCGAAAGGGTCTTCGATGAATTAAAAAACAAACTTCCAAAAGCTAGGATAGCCATAGGATCATCCGACACCATCTCGTCCAGCGAAAGCATAGCTGAGTTGTTCAGAAAATTATACAACAATGAAATTGACATAATAATTGGTACCCAGATATTGGCCAAGGGGCATCATTTTCCAAACATCACGCTGGTGGGGGTAGTTGACGGCGATCTTGGGCTGCATGGAGCGGATATAAGAGCTTCGGAAAGAACATATCAACTCATAAATCAAGTATCTGGACGGGCAGGGCGTGCTGAAAAGATGGGAAAGATACTAATCCAAACATTTAACCCTTCCCATTCGCTGTATGTTGCGCTCAAGTCTCCGGATCCGAGAAATTTCATGGAACTGGAGCTGGCTTCTCGCCAGGAAGCCGATCTTCCGCCGTTTTCTCGGTTCGCGGCAATAATTATCTCAGGAACTAATCGAGAACTGACGGAAAAAGTTGCAAAAGATCTCGCAGACGTCAGCATAGCCGACGTACGGTTGTTCGGACCGGCTCCGGCACCATTTTTTTTGCTTAGAGGCAGAGTAAGGTGGCGTATTTTGCTAAAAGCACCAAAAAAAATTGCTATAAATAATCTAATAAAAAAGTGGGTTTGCTCAAAAAAAACCCCAAAAAACGTGAAAATTCAAATAGATATCGATCCTATTAGTTTTTTGTAGAATTAACTTATTATCAATAAATTTAGTTTAGTCTATAGGAGAATAGTTGTATTTTTTCTGTTCAGTATTTGATTGAGGGTATACTACAATGGCTGAAAGTCAACAACATGTGCTAGATCGAGTACGTCCTCCTAGAGTACAGATCACCTATGACGTGGAAATCGGCGGCGCAATAGTGATGAAGGAATTACCGTTCGTCATGGGAGTGCTGGTAGATCTATCCGGCATGCCGGCAGATGATCTGCCTCAATTAAAGACGAGGAAATTCGTGGAAGTAGATCGAGACAATCTTCCAGGATTTATGATTTCCATTAATCCACGATTGGCGATTCAGGTGAAGGATACGCTGGGAGACGGTTCGGAAGATCTGAACGTGGAGCTATTCTTCAAGCACATGGATGACTTTGGTCCAATAAACATTGCTAAGCAGTCGGCGAAACTCAATAAAATATACACATCGCGCATAAAACTAAACGACTTGCTAGCGAAGATGGAGGGGAACGATCCGCTTCAGCAGTGCGTAAAAGATTTTGTGGCCGATTCTGATCTAAAGGCGGCTCTCCGATTGCAGATAGACGCCATTCTAAAGGCTAATAAACTAATGGTTACGGCGGATTTCATTGTGACAGATTCTACCGACGGAACCGTCGATGTTGCGCCGCCGGCAGCAGCGCCAAAAACCACACGCGAAATTCTCAAGGAGATGTTTACCGACGGTAAACTTGCCCGCGAACCTTCCGCCGAGCTGTACGCCTGCAATATGTTGCTGGAATTATTGTCTGCCATCGAGTCTACCAAGACCACCGAGGTGAAGAACCCTCTGGCGTTCATGGAAAAAGCGATAGCAAACTTGGACGACAAGCTAAGCAGTCAGATAAATGAAATATTGCATCATCCTGCTTTCCAGGAACTAGAGGGAACCTGGAGAGCGCTGCATTATCTGATTATGAATACCGAAACCAGCACCATGCTGAAGATTCGAATCATGAATGCCACAAAAAAAGAATTGCTGGCTGATCTGGAAAACGCCGTTGAATTCGATCAGAGCGCTCTCTTCAAAAAAGTATACGAAGAAGAGTATGGCACCTTCGGTGGCAATCCATATTCCTGCCTGATTGGTGGCTACGAATTTACCAGACATCCGCAGGATATAGAGCTATTGGAAAAATTGTCCAACGTCGCATCGTCGGCTCATGCACCGTTTATTGCCGCTGCTCATCCTAGAATGTTCGATATGAACAGCTTCTCTCACCTTGGGGAGCCGCGTGATTTGGCAAAAATCTTCGAAAGTACCGAAATGGTAAAATGGAGGTCTTTCCGAGACACGGAGGATTCGAGATACGTAGCTCTGGTTATGCCGCGTGTACTGATGCGGCTGCCGTACGGTCCTGATACTCTGCCGGTGGACGGATTGAACTACATCGAAACCATAGATGGCACAGATAATTCGCAGTTTTGCTGGGGAAACGCCGCTTTTGTACTGGGACAACGCATAGGACATGCCGTGTCCCTGTATAAATGGCCAGCCGCCATTAGAGGCGTAGAAGGCGGTGGACTGGTGGAAGGCTTGCCTGCCTATACCTTCAGGACCACCGATGGTGACATTGCACTGAAATGCCCAACCGAAATATCCATAACCGATCGTCGGGAAAAGGAATTGTCGGAAATGGGATTTCTGGCGTTGTGTCACAGTAAGGGGACCGATTTTGCAGCGTTTTTTGGAGGTCAAACCACACAGAAGCCAAAAGTCTACAATTTGGATCTGGCAAACTCCAACGCATCTCTTAGCGCGCGTCTGCCGTACATATTGGCGGCGTCACGGTTTGCGCACTACATAAAATCCATTATGCGAGATAAAATCGGCTCCTTCCTAACAAAGGACGACGTATCGGCCTTTCTGAACACTTGGATAGCTAACTATGTGCTACTAAATGACGTCGCTAGCCAGGACCTAAAGGCCAAATTCCCTCTTAGGGAGGCGAGAATAGACGTTTTTGACATTCCTGGCAAGCCAGGATCATATAAATCTACGGTGTTTTTAAGACCGCATTTTCAGCTGGAAGACCTAACGGCATCCATTCGATTGGTGGCGGAGCTGCCGCCTCCGGCTGGTTAATGAGAACACGCTGCCTGGCAGCGCTATGGTTATGGTGTTTTTGTTGCGACGAGTATGTTGAGATATGAAATTTTAGGGAGAAGTTAACATGTCAGACTGGGATCCTACAGCAAATAATTTTAAGCTAGCTGAATCTAATCCGCTCGATCCGACCGGGAGATACGGCGGCAATCTTAATCATGGTACCGTTGGTACAGTGGCGGCCCAATATGTCATAACCTGTGAAGGTATCTTCGATAGCGACATAGACGGCTTGGCCGAAAATTCTGCACCAATCCTATGGGTAGAATCTGGCTGTGCAAGGCTATACACTCAAGATCCTACAGGTGAACACTCTGGAGACGGCAAGGTCATGGGCATTAACACGCTTATCTACATGAAATACGGCATGTGGGGACCAAAATTGCAGGAAAAGTTGTACAAGGGAACAATAATAGAAAGCATTGCGATAAAGCGCCTCGCAAGCATTAACGGCACAAAAAAAATACTACAAACTATGACTTTTACTGTTTGCTCTATTATAACATACAAACAAACCAATGATATAATAGCATTTAACTTTAATTACTCGTCTAGAAGTGATGAAAGTACTTCTCTCTGGCAGGGTGATGCAACCGAAAATGGTAAAGTTGCATCGCAGTTTGACTTCCCTAGCATGGTTGCTGGCCCGGCTTAGTCTTGGTAGGTACTCTGCAATACTTTTTCATCTAGCCAGCTAGCTGATCACGTGTGATAGCGGATGGGAGTAGAAATTGTGTGTGCAAAGCTTTCCAGCGGTTTGATATTCCATTTCCTCTAGCTGTTTCTGCGTTTTTTGACGGAAGTGACGGCGCTTGCCGCTGCTGCTGCCGCTTCGGCAGCTAGTTTTGCTGCTTTTGCTTCTCTCCGTTTTTTTGCAGCGTCTCTTAATGAATCCAGTAAGCTTCCGGCGCCGCTGACGATATTGCCAAACAAACTTTTTAACGAACTCAAAGCGTTCTTAGCTGTGGTCATGGCGTCGTTTGCAGATGTGACCGCGGCGTTTTTGCCTTCCTCGGCTGTTTTAGCCGGCGTAAATAGGCCTGTTGTCGGGTCTTTTACGTAGCCGAATGGAGCATTTGGATCATTTAGAGGTGCCGGCACCAATTGTCCCTGAGCATTCAGTACCATTTCTCCCGCCGCTGCCTTTTTGGCATTTTCCTCAGCTTTTTTCGCGTCTTCCTTAGCTTTATCAACGTTTGCCTGTGTGGCTGCTGTTCCTCCAGTTGCCGTGGCTCCACCAGCACCAGTGGCAGCGGTTGCTCCCGGAGCGCCTGCGGTTGCTGCGGCGGCTGCGTTTGCGGCAGCAGCGGCGGCATTTGCGACGGAGACAGCGGCAGCCTTGGCTTCGTCCGGAGAGGAGGCTGGCTTCATAGATCCATCAGGATTTTTAACATAGCCGTATGGAGCAGCCGGATCCGGTGGATTTAGAGGAGCGGGCACAAGTTGTCCCTGAGCATTTAGTACCATTTTTCCAGCGGCAGCGGC
>JAITRK010000066.1 GCA_031288435.1 Holosporaceae bacterium | reverse complement strand
TCCAATAGTGTCGAGAATGCGAAACAATGGCAATTTTTCAAAATCTTTTCCAGAAACAGATCAATGGACTCGAACCACTGCATTGCCAAATTCGATATGCCGAGATCGTAATTTTCCATGAAATTATACTTTTCTGCGTCACCAACAATGGTTCGAGCTTCTGGTATCTTCAGCAGAGCGTGTCTAACCATATTTTCCGAAAGGTCGCAGATGGTATAATAGGCATTTGGGTATGCTTTTATCAATTCGGCGGAGGTATTTCCTGTGCCGCAGCCTATGTCAAGAACGCTTCCTGGAGATAAATTCAGTTCTTTGAGCATGCCGGCCAAATGAGCGGACGATAGAATATGAACATCGGCCACGGAATCGTAGGTTTTGCACGCTTCATTAAATGAGAGTTTGATTTTTTCTTTTATCTGCAAAATTTTTTTATTTTTTCAAAAACTTCTCTTGGTTTGTGGAACCCAAGCGAATGATAAGCGCCGTTTATTTGTTCGACAATCACGTTTTTTTTGTCCCGAAAATTATCATCCAGGATAGACGTTGGAACAATCTCGTCCTGGTCGCTGCCGATAACCAAAGTTGGACAGCCGCAGTGATCGTATGATTTTTTCATGTTCACCAAATCGGTCGCTAGATCGCCGACAGCGATGTTCTCCGGAATTTCGTCCGGATATCTGCAGGTATCGTAAAAAAATTTTAATGTTTTTCGCGGATCTTTCTCGAGCATTCCTATCAGGTAATCGAGATTTTTTTCACGAATTTTTTTTAGATCGCGATTATTACCGCAAAAATTCGTAAATCCCTGTAATCCTATCAAAAAATCGAATTTTATTCCTGAGTTATTTAACTTTTGAAACCCGATGGAATGCCCGATTCCCACGCATTTAGCGCTTTCATCGAAATTATTTCCAAAAAACACAACATCTCCGTCAAGCAACGGAGCTAGATTTCTCCAGTACTCGTTTGAAAAGCCAAATCCGTGACATAGCAGATAAATCATTGTTGCAAAACCTCTAGAACGACATCGAAATCCTCTTCGCGATGAGCCGCGCTGACGGCGAACCTAATTCTTGGCGTTGGAGACGTCGGTGGCCGGACCAGCGAGGCCAGCACGCCGTTTCCCAAAAGCTTTTCGCTGACCCGATACAACTCGGCCAGGCTATCGAAAATAATCGCCACGATATTAGTACCATGTCCAGTTATTTTATATCCTAACCTGCCGATATTCAGGCGGAATTTGTCGGAAAGCGCAATTATGCGACTTCTAGTTTCGTTTAGTTGTGGCAGCAAAGTCCAGTTATGCAGCGCGACTCCCAAACAAAATGGCGATAGCGCCGTGGAGTATATGAACCCTTTGCATTTGTTGACCAGGTACTCCTTCAGGAGCTTGTCTCCCGCAACATATGCGCCGGAAGACGCCAGCGCTTTACTAAAAGTGCCCATAACGATCGTTAATTCTTGGTCCCATCTGAAATTAGTAGAAAGCCCATGACCGTTTTTCCCATGCAATCCGGTGGCGTGGGCTTCGTCCAAAAACAGTAGAGCTCCGTATTTCCGAGATAAATAGGATAGAGCTTCCAGGTCTGCCATATCTCCGTCCATTCCAAAAACAGTCTCCGAAGCAATAAGTTTATGCTTGAAAGAATCGTATTTTTTGAGAATGTCTTCCAATTCGTTGTAATTCAAATGCTTATATCTGACCAGTTTTACATTTGCAGTGGCGTTTATTCCATGATACATGCTGGCGTGATTTAATTTATCGAATATTAGAATAGCTTCCGAAAGACAAAATCCTGATATCACGCTGGAATTAGCGATAAATCCGGAATTAAATATCAGGGAAGAACCGAAATTTTTATCGGCTGATATTCGTTTTTCGAATTTTTCAAAAATCTCCACGTTGCCGGACAGTAACCTGGAGCCGGTGCTGCCGGATCCATAGAGTCTGGCAGCGTCATGTCCAGCAGCGATGGAATCTGGATTGCTGGACAGATCGAGATAATCGTTGCTGGAAAAATTGAGCAAACTTTTATTCTGAGTGCTCAGATTCCTATATAACCTTTTTGTTTTCAGATCGTTCAGATAATTTTCGATGTAATCTCGGAATCCTTCAGCCATGATATTGTTCTATTTTTATATCTAATTTTCTGAACAAATTACAATCGAACCCTTGCTCCACATTATCCACGGTCAATAGTTTTTCTCCTGAAAACAATGCATTTGCGCCGGCAAATATGCAGAGAGCCTGCACTGCTTCCGAGAGAGTATTTCGTCCGGCAGCTATTTTTACATAGGATTTCGGCATCAGAATCCGCGCTAGCGCGATCATTCTTACAAAATCAAAATCATCTATTGGTTTTGAATCATCGACACGGGAGCCAGGAGTTTTTACCAGTTTATTCAGTGGCACGCAGCTTGGCGGAACAACGAGATTCGCGAGCAAAACCAGCATTCTAATTCTATCTTCATTGCTCTCTCCCATGCCAACGATGCCTCCGGAACATACGTTAATGCCGACCTTTTGCACCGTTTCTATGGTGTGAATACGATCGTCCATGGTTCTGGTGGAAACGATCTGCGAATAAAACTCCGGCGAGGTGTCCACGTTGTGATTATAGTAATCCAAGCCGGATTCTTTTAGTTTTATGGCCTGGGCTTCCGTTAAAAATCCGAGCGTAACGCAGGTTTCCATACCAAGAGATTTTACGCACCTTACCATTTCACATATTTTTTCGAACTCGTCGTCGGACGATGGACAGCGTCCCGACGCGCTCATGCAGAAACGACCGGCACCGCGTTCTTTGGCTTTGCGAGCCGCTGCCAATACTGTTTCCAGATCCAGCATCGGTTGTTTTGGCATTTTGTAGCCATTCCTGGCGGATTGGGCACAGTAGGCACAGTCTTCGGAACAGCCGCCGGTTTTCACGCTCAGAATATCGCTGATCTGTACCGACTGCTCATCAAAATTTTGCGCATGAACTTCGTGTGCCGCTCTCAACAATTTAAAAAACTGACAGTTGAAAATATCGCTTGCTTCCTCAAAAGTATGTTTCATGATAATTCCTAAAGATATTTGTTGATCACATCGTAGGTTCTAGACAAATCGTCGTCGCTCACGCAGTAGGGAGGGAACAGATAGACTGTCTTTCCCAGCGGCCGGAGAAAAATTCCATTTTCCCATGCCACATCCACCACAAAACTGGCTTTGTTTTCGGATTCGGCGTCAAAAGCCGTTACCGTGCCGATACTTCTTCTTTTGATGGCTCGGTGAATGCCATAGGTTTTGTGGAATTTTTCAATTTCCGATATTTTTGCGATGGTTTCTTTCCTCAGAAGAATTTCCAAGGCTTTGCTGGCTGCGGCGCAGGCAATTGGATTCGCCGTGTATGAGTGTCCGTGCAGAAAGGCTCTTCTTTTGTCATCGGACAGAAACGCGTCATATATTTTTTCCGATGTAATCGTCAACGCAAGCGGCAGAAACCCTCCAGTAAGTCCTTTGGAGAGACAGACGAAATCCGGAGTTACGCCAACATGATCCATGGCGAACATTTTTCCTGTGCGAAAAAATCCGGTCATCACCTCATCGAAGATCACTAGAATACCGTGTTCTCTAACCATGTTCACCAATTTTTCCAGAAATTCAGGCCGATAGAGCCTCATGCCAAACGATCCCTGCAGCAACGGTTCCAATATGACGGCACAGATTTTATTTCCAATTTCTCCCAGAGTTTTCCCTAATCTATAGATTATTTCGTTTTCTTTTTCTTCAATCGACGCTACTCCGTCGTAATACTCCGGAACGTCAACCATAATAGTTTTAAAAAATAATGGTGAAAAAATTGCGTGATATTTGGAGTTCGCACCGGCAACGCTCATGGCGCCAAACGTATCTCCGTGGTAGCCGCCTTCAAGAGAAAGGAAAAGCTCTCTGTCGTGGTCTCCAATGTTTTTAAAATATTGATAGGCCATTTTCAGCGCCACTTCCACTGCCGTTGAGCCGTTATCCGAGAAGAAGTATCTACTTAGCTTTCCAGGAACTATTTGTTTCAGGTCTTCGACCAATTTCTCTGCCGGATCGTGGGAAAATCTTGTAAAAATAACGTGTTCCAGTGTCTGCGCCTGACGACCTATGGCTTCGGCAATTTCTGGATGAGCATGTCCATGAACATTGACAAACCAACTGGATATCATGTCCAGATATTTCGTTCCGTTTTCGGAAATTAGATAGGCGCCGTCTCCTCTGACTATTTTTACGGAGGAAGGGGTCGTTTTTTCCTGTGTAAATGGTCTCCAAATCATTTTAATATCTCCAAAATTTCCGGTGGCAGAGCGGTGCTCTGCAAAATCTCGCCAAGATTATCGCCACTTGGAATTATAGAGAGTATCGTTAGTTTAGAAAATTCTTCAATGGTGTGCCTCAGGTTTTCTTCAATCTCTCCATCTATGACAATCCCAAGAATGTCGACGCCACGAGCTTTTAGCACCTCCACAGTCATCAACAGATGATTGATTAGTCCCAGCCTCGACTTCGCCACTATCAGCGCTTTTGCGTCGCATATTTTTATAAGATCTGCCATGAGAAAATTTTTCGTGATGGGAACAAGAGCTCCGCCTGCTCCTTCGATGACTGCGTTTTTAAGATTCT
The DNA here is from genome assembly GCA_031288435.1 of Holosporaceae bacterium. Next base: position 1,264 of record JAITRK010000066.1, on the reverse strand, counting down.
TCTCCAATAACTTCCGATTGATTTCGATATTTTCCAGTTTCGCGGCATTATATGGGGCCAGGGGCGCTTTCAACTTGTATGCTTCTGGAATTATCTCCGTATGTGGAGAAAATTTTGCGACCGTGTCTTTATCAAAATCTCTTCCAGTCTGAATCGGTTTCCAATAGCTCGCACTGGTATGCCGGCAAAGCCATGCAGAAACCACTGTCTTACCAACGTCAGTATCTGTGCCGGTAACAAAAATATTTGTAGCCATATCTTCCTGTGAAAACCTAAAATAACCAAAAGAAACATCGAAGAACTTCGAAAGTTTAGCACTTTCCCAAAATAATTGCTTAGCAAATTTCTGCCGTTTGGCGGTTATAGTGTCGCTCAATTGCAACAATCTCCAAGAAATAATCGATAAAAATGATTATTGAATATTTTTTTAAAAACAAAAAATATTTCTGTTGTAAAATGCATTTTGTTCCGGGAATTGTGTCATGAGTTGGACTATAACGCAGATAGCGTCGGTAGTGCTGTGCGCAATGGGATCTGGGTTGATTCTGTCGTGTTTTGGTCATAGCCCAATTTTGGGCTATATAATAGCTGGAATCGTGCTCGGTCCTTCCTGCATGCAGTTCATAACTGACAGGGAAGTAGTAGGAGTATTTTCAGAAATGGGAATACTGCTGCTGTTGTTTACCATTGGCCTTGGGCTTTCATTTGAAAAAGTAAAGAATATATGGAAAACATCCGTTATTTCCGTCATTTTATCGACGGCGATTATATACGCCGCCATGTTACTCGTTGGCAGAGTACTGAAAATCTCGAATACGGAAGTAATTCTCATGACCTTCTGCGTGGCACTATCATCCACGGCCGTTACCGTCAACATTTTAAAATATCTCAGGGAGCACGATGATAGCATAGAAGAAAATACCTATGGCGTGTTGGTAGCTCAGGATATCGTTGCCATTTTCATGATCATCGTCATAAATTTTCTTGGACACGACGCACCAAACAGCGCCACTGTTACCTATAGCATTTCCAACATTATATTGTTGTCGGTGATCCCAATAGGTTTTGTACTCCTTCTTTTTACACTGCGCAATTACCTTCACAAACTAACGAATTTCATAAAAAAGCATGAGGAAATGCTTACCATGTCGATATTTGGAATTTGTTTGGGAAGCGCTATTTTATCCGAGGTCGCCGGATTATCGGCGCCGTTTGGCGGTTTCATAGCAGGATTAATCCTTGGAAACTCTAACATAAAGCGCGA
>JAITRK010000027.1 GCA_031288435.1 Holosporaceae bacterium | reverse complement strand
TTTCGGATTTTGCTCTATGGCTTCAGCCAAAGCGTTTACGTTCTTGTTGGTAGGATTGCTCAGCGCCAGTGCTGCCGGTGAATTGTCTTTGCTCTGCTCGGCGGTACTGCCATCAGTAGACGTTGGGGCTGCGCTACTGGGATAGCTGGTGGCAAAATTTAGAGCGACCAGAGAGAACCTTAAAACGTATTTTTTTCTGTTCATATTTGTCTCCATTTAATTAAAAAGCAATTACTCGCAATTATATGTCGCCAGGAAGCTCTCTTCGGCAAACGATCTTTGCGCATGGCAAAATGCCGCGTTTATAATTACACTAATTATACAACGATAATTATTAATATTTTATTACTTTTTTCTAAAAAATAAAAAAAACTTCCGAAATTGACTTGAATTGGATGACAAGAATAGCCTAGCGAGACCAATTGTTATTTTTTTGCTGAAACTCTAATGGCTCCTGCAGCTCAAAAAGATTTATCAAAGAATACAAAGAGTTAGTGAAGAACACTCCGGAGAACGAGCCGATTTTATTCATGGACGCGGTTCATCCGACAATGAATACCAAAACAGGTTTCGGTTGGATTAAATATTCTGTTGGAAACTTAGAATAAGTTTTCCACAGAATATTGAAATCAACTACTTGTATATTACTTGTATTACTAGTACATAGGCAGAAAGCGTTTTGTTGAAATTTGAGGGGGTATCAGCCAAAAAAGTCGTCCGATTATGCGTGGATAACTTCACTTTTCCACAGTGTTATCCACACTTTATTGAGCTATCGCAGAATAGATATTTTGTGTGAAGATCGAAGCATGAATTTTATTAAACATGTCAAATGACGCTTTTCGTTGTTTTTATTGCATTGTATGTACATGTATTATATTTGTTGCCCCTATCCTTCTGATATTGTTCGTTTGCGCCTTTATAGGAGTTTGATAAATGATAGTAATTGTATCTAGCGAGAAAGGTGGGTGGGCAGGAAAAACAACTATTGCTACTAATTTAGCTATTATACGAGCCAGAAAGGGAACAGACGTCTTTTTAATAGACGCTGATTCCCAAAGATCAGCCGTGATTTTTCTGCAATTAGAGAGCTAGAAGGACACCAGCCTTAACGAATGGATATGATAGCACACTACCCTGTGGTTCATATCCAAGAATAATACTTTCATGGATTATAACAGAAGCAATACGGTGGCATAGTTCTTTTTAATTGCTTTTTAGATAGTCTTTGTTATAGTCTTGAAAATAATTGCCATGGCATAAAAAAATTTAGGAGAAAGGAACGATAATGGAAGCACTAATGGAGCTTTTTACAATTTTTGCAGTCTTTGTGATTATTGTGATTGTAGGAGGTTTTTTTGTGGTTCAGCAGCAAACTTGCGCTGTTATTGAAAGATTTGGCAAATTTTATCGAATAGCAGAGCCAGGGCTGCGATGGAGAATACCTAAAATCGATAGCATTTTATCCAGATTATCTTTTAGGATACACCAGCTGGACGTTGCGGTTGAAACAAAAACTTTAGACAACGTGTTTGTCAATGTTGTTGTGGCTGTGCAATATAAAGTTCTTACGGAAAAGGTGTTCGAAGCCTGTTATACATTGCAAGATCCGGAATATCAGATAAGGGCTTTCGTTTTTGATCTGGTGAGGGCGCAGGTTCCTAAGTTGGTTCTGGACGATGTGTTTTCTAAAAAAGACGATATTGCAGACGCCGTAAAAATGGAGCTGGAAAAACCAATGTCCGAGTTCGGTTATGGGATCATAAAAGCACTTGTTACTGATATTAACCCTGATCAGAATGTAAAAGCGGCCATGAATGAAATTAACACCGCCCAGAGATTACGAGTTGCAGCAGCTGAAAAGGGAGAAGCCGAGAAAATATTAAGGGTTAAGCAGGCAGAGGCCGAAGCTGAAGCAAGTATTTTGCATGGAAAAGGAATTGCAGGACAGAGGCAAGCGATTATAGAAGGCCTTGGTCAATCGGTGGAGGAATTCGTTAGGCAGATTCCTGGGACTCAAGCATCTCACGTGATGGATATGGTTTTGTTAATCCAATATATAGACACGCTAAAAGAAATAGCGGCGGGCTCTAAATCTAATGTAATTTTCGTTCCACATTCTCCAGGAAGTGTTTCAGAGTTAGGCACTCAAATCCGTGAAACCATATTTGCGGCTCAAAAAATGGGAGAAGATAGAGCGTCCGGAGAACGAGAAGCACAGTAAGCGCTCAAAAAGATACGGTATCCATTCACAGAAAATACAGCATATAGTGTTGCGATACCTTTCTTTGTCATTTGATAAATGTGATGCGGAACTGAAAAAATGCTGTCACGTTTAGCCTCTTATGAATATCTCGATAAAAATTACACTGACATCAGAAAACTTATTCCACATTTAACGAGAGTAGCGAAAATCATGGTCGCTTGCGGTCGGGTAGTTTATAGTCATGCTGGATTAAGGGAGGTACGAGTTGTATATATTTTTAAGAATTTGCCTCGCTTTTAGCTTTTTTATCAAAGATTTTTCTACCCAATCTTCAATG